>JAUZOY010000330.1 GCA_030706235.1 Bacteroidota bacterium
AAATATATTGTAGTTGATTATGATAAAAATGGGAAACTGGTTGATTGGGTTTATGCAAAGGAGCAAACTGCGCAAAGCATGCTCAAAATATTGGGGTATAAATAAACTGTCATCTTGAAAATAACTTGAATAGTCAAAAAAAGGCTGCCCACTTTTGCGACAGCCTTTTTTAAGTTACTATTTTCTATTACTGAGATTATTTAATAGCTATTTCTTTTGGTTGCACTTTTACTTCTTCTTTTTTGGGAAGTGATAAGATTAAGAGCCCGTTCACATATTCCGCATCAATACTGTCTATATTGATTTTTTCGTCAAGTGTGAAGGATCTTTTAAAAGATTGTGCAATAAATTCTCTTTTAATAAATTGTTTGGTTTCTTCTTTTTGTTCTTCATTTTTTTCAAAAGAAACTGTAAGAATGTTTTTGTCAACAGTAATTTTAAAATCCTCCTTTTTTCTTCCGGGAACATTAAACTCCAATTGATAATTATCATTGGTTTCCCAAATATTTACTGCCGGAAAATAGGTATTATTAGTTCTGGAAGCTGGCAAGTCGTTTAACAAATTGTCCAGGAAATAGTCGAGTGATTTTAAAGTGGGTTGATTAAATTTTAGTGTTGTCATGATTTTTATATTTTTTAAGTTTTTAAATGATTTTGTCATTTCATTCTCAAAATAAATACCAATCCATAAAATTCGATTAAGAGAAGGATATATAAGGCATAATGGCATTTATTACTTTCTGAGACTGACAATGTTTCCGAAGCGTATTAATAATACAATGTTTTTTTAACCTTTAAGTGTCGTAAATTTGCATCCTAAAATTTAAACTATGTATCCAGAACAAATAGTAATTCCAATGAAGGAAGAATTAATCCAAAATGGGTTTTCTGATTTGGTAACTGATGAACAAGTTGATAAGGCGATAGCCCAGGATGGTACTACATTGGTAGTGATCAATTCTGTCTGTGGCTGTTCTGCAGGAACTGCACGGCCGGGCGTTTTGCTGGCACTTGAGTCAAGCGAAAAAAGACCCACTCATTTGGCCACAGGTTTTGCCGGATTTGATTATGAGGCAGTGAATAAAATTCGCGAACACTTGTTGCCATACCCTCCCTCTTCACCATCTATTGCATTATTTAAAGATGGTAAATTGGTTCATTTTCTTGAAAGGCACAATATAGAAGGAGCATCAGCACAAATGATCTCAAGTAATCTTGTTGCTGCTTTTGAAGAGTATTGCTAAGCAGAATTTATACTTAAACCCTGCAAAATAAATGCAGGGTTTGATTTACTTTTAACGCTATTCTATGGTGATAAGAAGAAAATTAATTAGCCTTAACTAAACGGTTACTATGTATCCCAATTTATATTACGCACTTAATGACTGGTTTGGTTGGAAAATTAATGCATTCAAGATTTTTTACACTTTTGGAATCTTTGTAGCCCTGGGATTTATTATTTCGGCTTATTTCTTAACCCTGGAATTGAAGCGTAAAGAAAAGCAAGGTCTTCTAATTCCCCGTGAAGAAACTATCATTACAGGTAAGGCTGCTTCCTTTATTGATTTATTCATTAACGGGTTAGTCGGTTTTATTTTTGGGTATAAACTTATTGGAGCTTTTATCGAGAGCCGTCACCAGGGAGTAGATTTGCAGGAATATATTTTTTCTTCATCAGGTAGTTGGGTGGGGGGAGTAATAGTAGCTGCAGTCCTTATTTATTTAAAATACCGTGAAAAGGATAAGCAGAAACTTGCTGTTCCAGAAAAAAGAACGATCAGGATATGGCCTCATGACAGGGTTGGGGATATAGTAATCTTCGCTTTGGTATTTGGAATTATAGGTGCCAAGCTTTTTGATAATTTTGAAAATTGGGACAGGTTCATCCAAGACCCGATTGGTAATTTACTTTCACCCAGCGGTCTCACTTTTTATGGAGGACTTATCTGTGCCACAATTGCTATTTTAATTTATGCAAGAAAAAAAGGTATCGGGCTTCTTCATTTGATTGATGCAGCAGCTCCCGCACTTATGATTGCTTATGCAATTGGAAGAATAGGATGTATGGTGGCAGGTGATGGTGATTGGGGAATTTTTAACAGCGCTTACATAAGTGATGTTCCCGGGCACTCGGTTCCGGCAACCCCTGAACAGTTTCAACAGAAACTAAAAGAAAATTCTACTTATTTTTTAAATGGCTCTGTGGTTGATCCTTCGGGTGCTACTACTATGGTTACCGACCGCCACGAAGAATCCCTGGATAAAGTGCCACATAAAAGTTTCAGAGGCCCCGGTTTTTTGCCTACATGGTTGTTTGCTTATACCTATCCGCATAATGTGAATGAAGATGGTATCCTATTGCCTGACTGTGAAGGGAAATATTGCCGGGCATTGCCACAGCCGGTATTCCCTACTCCATTATATGAAATCATTTCCTGTGGATTCTTATTCCTGATACTTTGGGCGATAAGGAAGAAAATTGTTGTTCCTGGGGTTATGTTTTGTATATATCTTATTATGAATGGTATTGAAAGATTTTTGATAGAAACTATTCGTGTGAATACTACTTATTCTATTTTTGGAATACATCCCACTCAAGCAGAACTCATTTCTGCGGCATTGGTCATCGCAGGTATTGCAGGAATTTTTGTCTTTAATAAAAGATATAGGAATACTGAATTCTGATGAAATCAGTAATTTATCTCTGATAATAATCGTCATGATTTGTAAAAAAATCACCCTATTCCACAATCTGCTATTTAAGTTCGAGAAGCCTGTTACATATCTCAATACTTTCTAAATTTTTAGTGTTTTATT
>JAUZOY010000331.1 GCA_030706235.1 Bacteroidota bacterium
AATTCCTGACTAATTTAAAAAACAAACTTACAACTTTTTTTTTAATTAAATCATAATAACTGTTCAAATTGTCTTTGCTTTAATTAATAACTATATACAGAATCTCTCTTCATCATTCTTTTTATTAATTGTTTGCGTAAAATATTTTTAACTTTGCAAATAAGAATACACTTTTTAATATATAGTAAAATGAAAAAAATTGCAATATTAACAGGTTCAGGAATCAGTGCTGAAAGTGGTTTGAAAACTTTCAGGGATAGTGGCGGCTTATGGGAAGAATACAGAATTGAAGAAGTTGCTACTTATGAAGCATGGGAGAAGAATCCTGAAATGGTACTTGACTTTTACAATCAAAGACGTAAACAGGCTCTTGCGGCTAAACCAAATATTGCTCATCTGGCACTTGTACAACTTGAAAAAAAATATATCGTAAATATTATTACTCAGAATATTGATGATCTGCATGAAAGAGCCGGTTCTACCAATGTACTCCATTTACATGGCGAAATAACAAAAGCCAGAAGTACAAGCAACCCTAATCTGATATATGATATTGACGGACGGGATTTGAAATTAGGCGATAAATGTGAGCTTGGCTCGCAACTTCGACCTCATATTGTTTGGTTTGGCGAAGCTGTCCCCGAAATTGAAAATGCAGCCAGAATGGTAAATGATGCAGATATATTTATTATTATCGGAACATCAATGAATGTTTACCCTGCTTCAGGATTGATAAATTATGTTAAAAATGGTGCTGATATTTATTCTGTGGATCCGGGTATTCAGGCTATTGAACATAATTTGCCTATTATATACATTAAAGAAAATGCCGGCACCGGTGTACCTAAACTGGTCGATAAATTGTTAAGCGAATAAATTAAAAAAATCAAAGAACTAATAATAAAATATGAAAGGAAAGAAGTCATTTTATATTTTGGTAATTGCATTGCTAGGTGCAATAATCATTTCTTACTCAAATCATTTTAGGAATGAATTCCATTTTGATGATTTTCATACAATCTGTAGCAATCCTTATATAAAAAGTTTAAAAAATATTCCATTGTTTTTTAAAGATGCTACTACTTTCAGTACTCTTCCTGCAAACCAACTTTACAGACCTGTAGTTACTACAACTCTTGCAATATGTTATTGGATGGGAAATGGTTTGAATCCTTTCTATTTCCATTTAGTTATTTTTATTCTGTTCCTTGTTCAATGTATTTTCCTTTATTTCCTTTTTCTTAAAATCTTTAATATTTCCTATAAACATAAATTCAATAAATATATAGCTCTTCTTGGAGCCGGATGGTATGGACTTCATACTGCAAATGCAGAGACTGTAAATTATATTATATCTTGCTCAGATTCTATTTCTACTCTGATGATTGTGATTGCTATGGTTATGTATCAATATTCAAAGGTGAGCAGAAAGTATTATCTGTATTTATTACCTGTGATAATAGGTCTTTTAACTAAACAAACTGCAATTACTTTTGCTCCGATTCTGTTGGTATATATTATTCTTTTTGATAAAAATCTTTCTCTGACGGATTTGTTTAAGTCTTCAAAATTCAAACAGTATAAGAAATCATTCTATTTATCAATACCTGCATTTATTGCATGTGTCCTGGTAGCATGGTTTAGTGGTAAGATGTTAGCTACAACATACAATCCGGGAGGATATTCAAAGTTCTACTATTTGATAACCCAACCATTTGTTTTTATTCATTATTTCGATACATTCTTCCTCCCTTTCAGCCTTAGCGTAGATTCAGACTGGACTGTGATTACAAGTATATTTGATGACAGATTTATTGTAGGAATTATCTTTATAGTATTAATGATGTACATTGTGTTCAAAACATCTGAAAAACCTGAGTACAGACCGGTTGCTTTCGGAATTTTATGGTTTTTTATCGCACTTCTGCCAACTTCAAGTATTATACCATTATCAGAAGTATTGAATGATCACAGAATTTTTTATCCGTTTGTAGGACTAATGATATCTGTTTGCTGGACTATTGGCATGATAATTATTAAGAATGAAAAGAAAATAATGAATACTCCTGTTTACAGGAATTTAATAATTACCGGAATAGTAATTCTTTTATCTTCTCATGCATACGGCACTTATCAAAGAAATAAAGTCTGGAACAATGAAGAATCTCTATGGCTTGATTGTACTATCAAGAGTCCTAAGAATGGGAGAGGGCTGATGAATTATGGCCTTACACAAATGAGTAAAGGTAAATATGATGTTGCTCTTACATATTTTGAAAAAGCACTTGTATACAATCCGTATTATTCTATTCTACACATCAATCTCGGAGTTGTTAAGAATTCTTTGGGCAGATATAATGAAGCAGAAAGACATTTTAAAGACGCGATCAGCTACGGTCAATATTCACATGAAGCATATTATTACTATGCCAACTTTCTAAAACAGCATTATCGTGAGTCAGAAGCAATACCTTATCTTGAAAAGTCTATTCAGGCTGGCCCAAACTATATGTATTCACGTTATTTGCTTATGGATATTTATAATGAACTAGGAATGTGGGACAAACTGACACAACTTACAAATGAAACTTTAAGACTTTTCCCCGGAGATAAAGAAGCCCTGAAATATATTGAAGCAAGTAAAAACAAGAAATCCAAAGTTCAGGTTGCTGAAGATACAGCAGTAGCAAATCCAACACCTGAAAACTATCTGAATCTTAGTCTTATTTATTATCAGTTAGGTAATATGAAAAATGTATTGAAGCATGTCAGCAGGCTTTAAAGATAAATCCA
>JAUZOY010000332.1 GCA_030706235.1 Bacteroidota bacterium
AATAAACATCATTTTTCTTACATAAATTTGATAATTTTATTAAATAATCTTCATGGGGTACCCTAATGCCGCCCTCACCCTGAATTGGTTCAACTATAACTGCTGCAACATCATTGTTGATTACTTTTTCAACTTCTACTATATTATTAAAAGGAACAAATATATAATTAGGCATCAACGGATCATATTTATCCCTATGAGCTGTCTGTCCAGTTGCCGATGCAGTGCTGATGGTTCTTCCATGAAAACTGTCGTATGTTGAAATTATATTTTTCTTACCCGAGACTTTCCTTGCAAGTTTTATTACCGCATCATTTGCTTCTGCGCCGCTGTTTGCAAAAAACACTCGGCCTAGGTTATGAGGTAGTATTTGACTCATTAACTGTAGCAGTTTTGCACGTGCAGGAGAATATGTTTTTCCTGATTCAGGATTTTGAATTATCTTTGAACACTGCGCTGTTAAAGCATTAGTAATTACAGGGCTTGCATGGCCTATACAAGTCACTCCCCATCCTGCTGTAAAATCCATATATTGTTTTCCATTTTCATCATAAACATAAATACCTTCTCCTCTTTCAACTGATATTTTAATTCTGTTAAAGAAAGGCACAAAATATTTATCTTCAACTTCAATTGTTTCTAAATTCTTATCCAAATAATCAACTCCTGATATTTAGGAACTAAGTATATTTCCTCTGTCTATTGAATGGCCTAAAAAATAATCTTTTACACACATTCGCTTTGAACCATCAAATTGTATCTGGTTTATTTTTATAATTCCGTTTCCTGTTTGAACGTAAATTGAATTTTTATCAACGTCAATTATGGTTCCCGGCTGCGCATCTGTATTTTTATCAATAATTTCTACATCAAAAATCTTCATTCTGTTACCTTTGTAAAATGTATAAGAACCCGGCCATGGATACATGCCTCTTATGAAATTTTTTATTTCTATTGCATAAAGTTCCCAATTTATATTTCCGTCTTCCTTATTTAACATTGGTGCATATGTGGCAATATTGTTATCTTGTTTTATTCCCTTGGCATTACCCGATTGAATCTGCTGTATAGTTTCAATAAGGGCTTCTGCTCCTAATTTTGATAATTTTTCAAAAAGTTCCTCAGAAGTTTCACTATCACCTATTTCTATTTCCTTGGTAAGAATAATGTCCCCTGTATCCATTCCTTTATCCATAAACATAGTTGACACACCGGTTATTTTTTCTCCGTTTATAATTGACCATTGTATAGGTGCAGCACCTCTGTATTTTGGCAGAAGTGATGCATGAACATTAATACAGCCTAACTTTGGAATATTAAGTATCTCTAAAGGCAGTATCTGGCCAAAAGCTACTACTACAATCAAATCCGGATTAATTTTCTTTAATGTCTCTATAAATTCAGAATTTTTGACTTTTTCAGGCTGATAGACTTTTAAATTGAACTTTAAGGCAAATTCTTTTATCGGAGGATAAGTTAACTTACCGCTTCGCCCGATGGGCTTATCAGGCTGAGTTATAACACCTCTGACATTACAATTATTTTTAATTAATGTTTCAAGACAAGGAACTGCAAAGTCAGGAGTCCCCATAAATACAATATTCAAACTATCACTCCTCGTCGTTGATTATCCTAATTGCTTTATCTATAAATAATATTCCTTCCAAATGATCAATTTCATGGCATAAGGCAGTTGCTAAAAGTTCTGTACCTTCTATTGCAATTTCTTCGCCAAATCTATTTAACGCCTTTACCAATACCCACTGAGGTCTAATTACTTCTCCTTGTACCATGGCACCATTAATGGGTGGAACACTTAGACATCCTTCAACTGTTTTTCTTTCACCTTTTGTCTCCATAATTTGAGGATTAATTAATTCAATTACTCCATCTCCGACATCAATTACAACAACCCTTTTAAGAACGCCTACCTGAGGAGCTGCTAATCCGACACCGTTGGCTTCAGTCATAGTTTCTGCCATATCCTCAAGCAGTGTTATTATATGATCATTTATTTCTTCAACTGGTTTTGAAATTTTTCGTAAGAGTTCATCACCCTCTATACGAATACTTCTTAGTGCCATAAGTACCTCCCATAAAATTTGATTTTCGTTTAAATTATAACATATTATTACTGTTAATATCTATATTAATATTTGCTTTTGTATAAAACCCTTTTTGTATATCATTTAGAATATTTTTAACGCTGCTGTTAGCATTATTAACCTTTATCAGTATCCTCCACCTATGCATCTGATTAATTTTCGGAAGTGGTGCAGGCGTAGTTTTATAAATATTGTATTCATCCTGCTTAAATTCCTTTTTAAACTGCTCATGTATACAGCTTTCAATTTCATCAGTATATTTTTTTGCAGACTCATTATCATTATGGCTTACAATTATTGAAACTATATCTGAAAATGGTGGATATGCAAGGCTCTTTCTTATTGCTATTTCCCCGCCATAAAAAGTATTGTAATCGTGATACTTTGCCGAAAGAACGCTGAAATTGTCTGGTTGATATGTCTGTACATCCACTCTTCCTAGTTTTTCACCGCGTCCTGCTCTTCCTGCAACCTGTGTAAGCAATTGAAATGTTCTTTCGGATGCCCTGAAATCATCAACATTTAACGATAGGTCTGCAGAAATTACTCCAACCAGTGTTACATTTGGGAAATCAAGTCCTTTTGCTATCATTTGCGTGCCTATCAAAATATTAATATTTTCATTTCTGAATTGGTCTAATATTCTTTGATGAGAATGTTTTGTGCTTGTCGTATCC
>JAUZOY010000333.1 GCA_030706235.1 Bacteroidota bacterium
ATATGTTTTATAAACTTAAAAGGAAAACGCTGTTAACTATTTGTAAATTCATAACAGCAGCTGTTTATATTCCGGTTTATTCCATATATTTATTGCCTTTAAAATTTCTTCCATATTATGAATACTTTTGTAATTTTCGTAAACTTTCTTTTATAAGAAACGCAGGTAATACGTTTGATCACCTGAATGCTCCGCAGGTTGATTTTATAAGCCGGGAAAGAATTGAGAAATGGTTTTCAAATGATGAATTTGAAAATATTTGCTTTAATCATTATAAAAAAGTTAGTTGGTCTGCAAGTGGTACAAAAAAATAGCGATAAAAATGAGAATAAGATAAAACAAAATAAATTTTTATTATTTTTTTCTCCATTGAGAAACGACAAAACAAGAGAACTTTTTCCCATGAAAAGGATTGGTTAAATGTTCAAAAAAAATCAAAAAAGGGGAGAGTATTTTCTTTAATTTTAGAGGCATTCTGAAAATCATTGAGTTTAATACAAATAAATATGCCACATCACCAATATACTTTTCTATTTTAAATTCAAATCTTGATGAATTATTTTCTTTTAATATATCTAACTCAATAGCTTCTTCCCCATTTTCAAAATATGCATCTTTCTTATACCATATTTTCCTTATAAAATCAGGAAGACTGCCAGCATGTGGTTCACCAAAACAAAAATATCCACCAATCTTTAATATTCTGTATATTTCATCAATAGCATTGTTTAGGTATGGATGAAGATGATGAAGTCCGCCAACAATAACAACACAGTCAACAGATTCATTTTCTAAACCAGTATTTAATATTGATGAACATAAAACATTGCAACCGGGCCATCTTTTTTTAAATCTTTCGATAGCAATATCCGATATATCATTGCCTATCAGATTTACTTCTTTTGATAATAAATAATTAGTTGTCTGACCTGATCCACACATTCCTTCCAATACAATTTTATTTTTTAGTTCCAAGTCCTTGAACATATATTTATTAATAAAATTATTTCTATAAATTTGACTGTATTTATCATCATAATGGTTTTCATATTTTAAAATTAATTTGTTAAAATGTGACTTTTGTTTTTTTTCTTCAGATGTTTCCATTAGAACTTGATATTTTAAATTTATAGGTATGCAAATATACTAACATAAAGTTATATACCATTTAGGAATAAAGTTAATTTCTAAAAATGACAATAGTTTTAATGAGAATTATTTTAAATTATTGTATAATTTTTCTTTCCATTTTGTGATTAAAGGTCATAATAAGTTACATTCAGGAGTTTGGGAATAAAAAATTTATAAATTTTTAAATGAAATTTTTAATTAAAAACTGATTTTTAATAAAATCAGGAGGCATTCAGTATATAATTTTTAAATTTGCACGCAAAATCATTATTTTATTGATTTGAATTATAACACATTATTTTATGGATTACAATCACAAAGAAACAGAGAAGAAGTGGCAGAATTACTGGAGAGAAAATAAGATATATAAAGTTGAGATAGACAGAAAAAGACCAAAATATTATGTGCTTGATATGTTTCCCTATCCTTCAGGTGCAGGACTTCATGTAGGACATCCACTGGGTTATATAGCTTCAGATATATTTGCAAGGTATAAAAGATTAAATGGATATAATGTATTACATCCCATGGGATATGATGCATTCGGACTGCCTGCAGAGCAATATGCAATACAAACCGGTCAACATCCTGCAATTACTACAGATGAAAACATAAAACGTTACAGAGAACAGCTTGATAAAATAGGTTTTTGTTTTGACTGGAGCAGGGAATTCAGAACCGCAGATCCTTCATACTATAAATGGACTCAATGGACATTCATACAGCTTTTCAAATCCTGGTACAATAATAAAACCAATAAAGCTGAAAGCATTGATTCCTTAATTGATGAATTTAAACGTGCCGGAAATAAAGGAATAAATGCCGCTTGTGGTGAAACTATAAGTTTCAATGCTGAACAATGGAATGCATTTTCAGAAAAAGAACAACAGGAGATATTATTAAATTATCGTCTGGCATATCTTGCCGATACTATGGTCAACTGGTGTCCTGAATTAGGAACTGTTCTTGCCAATGACGAAGTAAAAGATGGTTTTTCAGAAAGGGGAGGGCATCCGGTAGAAAGGAAACTGATGCGTCAATGGTCATTGAGAATAACTGCCTATGCAGAAAGATTGCTGAATGATATGGAAGAACTTGACTGGACAGATTCGGTAAAGGAAATACAAAGAAACTGGATCGGAAGGTCAGAAGGAGCATCCGTACATTTTAAGATAGCAAATTCAGATAAGTATCTTGAAGTATTTACTACAAGACCTGATACAATCTTTGGAGTTACATATATGGCTCTTGCTCCTGAACATGAATTTGTTGAAGAAATAACAACCCCTGAACATATTAATGAAGTAAGAGAATATATTGCAGAAACTAAAAACCGCTCTGACAGAGAAAGAATGTCTGAGGTTAAAAGAATAAGCGGAAAATTTACAGGAGCCTACTGTATTCACCCTTTTACTCAGGCAAAGATACCAATATGGATTGCCGATTATGTACTGGCTGGTTATGGAACAGGAGCCGTGATGGCAGTTCCAGCACATGACAGCAGAGATTATGCTTTTGCAAAATATTTCAAATTATCTATTACTGAAGTAGTATCAGGTGGTGATATAAGTAAAGAATCATATGATGCAAAAGATGGAGTACTTGTAAATTATGATTTTATTAATGGGATGAAAGTTAAA
>JAUZOY010000334.1 GCA_030706235.1 Bacteroidota bacterium
TGTTGGTCTTGATTATAAAAAATTTTATGCAGGATTGAGTTATGATTTTAATATTTCAACCTTAAAACCTGCAAGCAACCTCAAAGGAGGTTTCGAATTATCCCTGATTTATAAAATTGGTAAAACAAAATATTCATACAAGAGACAAATAAACTGTCCAATATTTTAACAAACTCATTCCCTAATAGAAACTTACTTTTTCCGCTTTCCTATAAATATCTTCGGTGCTACGCACCTTATTTTTTCATAAAGTGTTGATAATCCATTTTTTCATTGTTTCACAATGCTCAATCATAATTCACAATTCACAGAATTTTGTTGAAATTACTAGTTGTGCGATTTTTATTGAATCGCAAAACTTATAGGTGAAATGAATCTTTCACCATCTGGACATTTTACTTTAATATCCTGGAATGTAACTATATCCCCTGAATTAAATTTATTAATTGTACGTATCATTTCCGGGGTAAAACGGTTATTTCTTGAAAGTAATTCAACAGGGGTCCCTCCATCTGTGATATATAAAAAACGGAATGAAACTATTGAGTACTTAACATCGAAATCAAATCCATCCGGTTTTTCAAGATTAATATAACCGAATTTTTCGAAATATTCAACAGGTACTCTGCCTTCCTTTCTGGATCCGACTTTTGCTATTGGGTCCGGTAGCCTGTGTGCACTGAATAATTGCTTTCCCAATGTATCATTTTCTGCCATGACAGTTATTTCACATATTCCGGATTGTTTCGCTCTTAATATAAAATCACCGTTCCCTACAGGGCTCATTATACAATTATTATTTGTAGATACAATATATTTCTCAGGACTAACATTAATAGCTGCAATTGATATCGGATTGTCAACTCCGACATAAACTACATTCATTTTTGTAGCTGAAACTACAAGCTTTTGTGAAAAGCCTAAACCAACTGACAAAATAAATAATAACAATAAAACTATTTTCATATTCAAATCTTTTTACAAATATAAATAGTTTTGCCGGAAGTGGTAATGGTATAATTTGTTTATGTAAGGGTCATTTGAATATCTCTGAAATATAATTCATTCAGCTGTCATCTTTAAAAATTGTCAAATTCCTCTTTCCAAAGAGAGCACATAAAAGCCTATTTATCAAACTATAAGTTTAGATTTAGCTTTATCAATTCGTTTTGAAATATCAATATCACCGGAATATCCATTAATATTAGTTAATAATCAATTTTCTAAATATTCTCTGATTATTAATTTCGATTTGAAGCATATATATTCCATCAGGATTGCCTGAAAGATTTATTACATTATTTAAAGTATTACCTGATGATTTATAATACTGATCATAAATACATTTACCTAAGATGTCAAATACTTTAATATTGATATTTCCAGCTATTATGTTTTTTCCTTCCAAATAGAAAATTCCATTCGATGGAACTGGATATATATTTACTCCAGAAATAATATTCTGCGCTATTCCTTCTAAATCAGATTTACAATTATTAACAGAAATAATAATATTATCGCTTGCACTACATGCAGTAGAAGTTGAAACAGTTACAATATATGTTGTTGTAACAGACGGCACGACTGATATTGAAGACGATGTTGCACCAGTACTCCACTTATATAATGCTCCTCCGGTAGCTGATAATGTAACAGAATTACCTTTGCAAACAGATTTATCCGAACCGGCATTTGCTATTGGTAAATTATTAACTCTGACTACTGCTGCATCACTTGCAGTGCATCCTTCAGAATTAATTGTAACAGTATATAATTTTAAAACAATTGGATTGACAGTAATACTTGCTAAGGTACTACCAGTATTCCATGAAAATGTTCCGTTACCTGTTGCTGTAAGAGTTACAGATTGACCTTTACAAATTACTTTATCCGGTCCGGCATTTACAGTTGCCGGTGTATTGTTAACAAATATTACGACATTATCAGTACCGCTACAAGTAAATGATTGATTGACTGTCACAACATAAGTAGTAGTTAATGTTGGGTTTACAGTAATAGTTGCTAACCTGGAACCAGTATTCCATTTATATGTACCACCTCCTGTTGCTGTAAGAATTGTACTTTGTCCTATACATATTGACTTATCAACTCCTGCATTTGCATGAATTATAGAGCCAACATTAACTACAACATTATCAACAGATGTACAACCATTAGTAGTTGTTATTGTCAGATAATATGTTGTAGTTACAGACGGATTTACACTGATAGTGGCTCCGACAGCTCCATTACTCCATTTGTATAAATTTCCACCGGAACCTGTTAAAGAAACACTACTACCCTTACAAATTGTAGCATCAGGTCCGGCATTTGCAATACAATTATTTGTCACAAAAACTACGACTGCATCAGTAGCTGTACATCCATTATTTATAACAGTTACATAATATGTCGATGTTATTGTAGGACCAACTGTAATTGATGCAGTGCTACTACCATTGCTCCATGAATATGCATCACCACCGGTTGCAGACAAATTTACAGAATTCCCATTTTTAATTGTTACATCAGCACCGGCATTCGCTGTTGGATTAGCATACAAAGTCACTATCGCCATAGCCGTACCTGTACAACCACTGGTTGTTCCTGTTACTTTGTAGGTAGTAGTTATTGTTGGGTTAACTGTTATTGAATTTGTAGTTGCTGTTGTACTCCATGAGTAAACATTTGCTCCTGTAGCTGTCAGAGAAGCTGAAGCTCCGCTACAAATTGAAGGACTGTTTACGGTAACCGTAAGAGATGAA
>JAUZOY010000335.1 GCA_030706235.1 Bacteroidota bacterium
ATATTTGTGACTGTTTTTGCTGTTGGGTGCAGTGATGATGATACAGAATCGCTTCGCTTTTACGATGAGGCTTATGAAGTGCCAATACATGGCACCCGTAATATTGGTATTAAAAGTGGAAGTGGCGATTATACCCTACAAGTGGAAAATACAGGACTATTTACAGCTTCGGAAGACAAAGGTTGGTCTAACCCGGCTGGTGTTCTTTTAGTTCGTGGTCTGTTGACCGGTGAATCGACGCTCATTGTTAAGGATAATAGGACCGGTGAAACAACAAAACTGAAAATCAAAGTGACTAATAATTATGAAGCTTTACATGTGTCTGTTTTAAAAAACGACCAGCCGATCTTAAGTAAAATGCCTTATATCTTTCTAATCAACAACAAGTCGAGGGATATGTACTTTGCTGACTCGGAAGGAGAACGGTCGATTACTAACAATGGGTTGAGAATACGGGGGAAAGGTAATTACTCATTCACTATGGAAGATAATAAGCCTTATCTGACCTTGATATACGCTACAGATGATAAAGGCGATATAACTGATGATGCAACTATTGCTCCGGTCTCTCATAAATTTCTGCTTACTCAAAGTAGCGGATTTGTTCTTCATCGTTTGGATGTGAATCTAAACCTCGGATGGGAAACCGCTGCCGGAAATTATTCTGAAGATCAGAGTTCCTTGGTAATAAAGATGGAACAGGCTAATTCTGACTATAAAATTGAAGGTATGCTGGTGCCAGTTGAAATTCCTAAGGGTATATTGAAATGATACATTCAAAAGTCGGGTAAGAATGTGCATCGAGAAGTAAATCGGATTATTCCCGGATAAGTATTCGATAAGCAATACCGATGATGCATAACTGAGAGTTAGAAGTAACAATGAATTTCAGGAACTCAAACTCCCTGCTTTCGGGAATGTTGTTGTTACGATGAATGATAGTTGTAAAAATTCATCTGCACTTTAAGTGCAGATTATTGGTCAATCGGAATAAAATTCTGGTACATCAGACTAAAGTAAATTATTGATGAAATGCATTGTTATTCATTCTTTCGATAGAAGATAAAATTCAACAAAGGTTATTGATCGGAATGTCTACCGGATAATAATCTACCAAAAACAATTTGAAATGAAAAAGTTAATTTATCTCATACTTCTTATTTTTTCTATTTCGTCCTGCTCAATGAAAGATAATGGTTTTGATACTCCTGAAGAAATATCAGATAAAAGACCGGTTGAAATCAAAATCGGTGTAAATGAAAAGAAAGGAAATATATTTGACTTAATGGAATTCAACTTGTATTCAAAAAAGGGAATCACACTCCTGGATATAGCAGAATCGTACGATTCAATTGTTTGGGCTTGTTCCAATACGAATCAGCATTTTAAGGTTTTCGAACATTCCGTGAATAGCAGCCATTTTTTATTTAATTGGTCAAATTGTTTCTTTTTGCCCGCAGACTATGAAACCTGTTTGCTGGGATATAAAAATAACCGGATTATATATAGCGATACCATTTCAGTGAGTATTTCAAACAACAAAGATTTTCTCGGTTATAACTGGAAGGATGTGGTTCGTTCAAGTGAATGCAGCACCGGATATCAGAATGTTTTTTTGAAAGGATATAATTTTGCAACCTATTCTGTTGTTACGGAAGGTGTTCCTTCACTGTATCTGCTTTTGCTTCGCGCTAACAATGAAGATGAAGTTGTTTTTGCACAGAAAAGCAAGCAGGTTCTTTTTGATTATATCAACTCTTTATATTCAGTGCCAACTTATAGTCGGAATGAGAATAACTCAATTTCAGATATTTATAATCAGTTATTCAGGAATAAAAGAGCGGATGCAATACCTGAATATATATGGATAACCCCTAAATCAAGAATTGTACTGATAAAGAAATACGACGAGTTGGTTAACTATCCCAAATATGAAATATATGCAGAGTCTGTCTGGTAAGCTGCAATCTATGATTAATATGAAACAAGAGTTATGGCTTGTATAATGAACCCCACTAATTAGTCCATTAAATTACAGAAATAAGTTAATGTCATGCAGACTTTCTATGTTCATAATTTTACTGATTAAATCTAAATCTTTCTGCATGTATTTCATGATTTATTTCTTGATGGTGTCTTTCATAATTGGAATAGTTTATAAATTTCTTGATCTCTTTATCCATCAATTCAAAGAAGCATTTTGCAGTAACTATGGTATCAATAGATGCATCGTGAGCTCCTTGAACTCTTTCTATATGATCATTACTTAGACTCATGTGTCATTTTTACCTTCGACAAACCAACTTGCAACAAATCCAGTAAATGTGCCGAATAGACCTACTCCGTTAATCATTAAAAACCCTGCTATTATCCTGCCCTCGGTTGTGACAGGATATTTATCACCATAACCTACTGTTGTAATAGTTGTGAATGCCCACCAAATTGCATCTTCTGCCGTTTTGATATTGCTGGCAGGATCTGTTTCGACCTGTAAAATTGAAACAGAAGAAAATATAATCATCAGGACTGTTATGATAGCAACACTTGTAAATGCTCCTTTTACACGATTCCGAAAAACAAAAGCAATGATAGTTTTGGTCGATTTAAAAGCTCTTAATATTCTCAAAAGTTTGATCATTCTGAATAATCTTCCGCATTGGAAAAAATATCCTGCAGGGATTGATGATATAAAATCTATCCATCCCCACCTAAGATATTTGAGCTTTGACTCTGCTTTATGAAGTTGAACAAAAAAAT
>JAUZOY010000336.1 GCA_030706235.1 Bacteroidota bacterium
AATTTCAGGTTCAGGAAATATTAAACTTATTGACAAACTTCCTCTTGCATTTCCTACTGATATAGAAACATATGATCCAAAAATAAATGATAATATAACTGTAAATGAAAATGGTGTAAACGGAAGCAGAACTTTTGAATATTTGCTAATACCGAGAAATGCAGGTGATTTTAAAATTAAACCGGTATCATTCAGCTATTTTGATGTTGACAAAAAAACATACGTTACATTAAACACTAATGAATTTGAGCTTACCGTTGAAAAAGGCAGCGGAACAGAATCTGCTGTCGTCACCGGAGTCAGCAAAGAAGACATCAAGTACATAGGTAATGATATAAGGTTTATTAAAAAGAAGACCTCAATCAAAGACAGAGGTCTGTACTTCTATAATTCTGTGTTATTCTATCTGTTACTTATTTTACCTGCCATATTATTTATTATATTTGTTCTGACATGGCAAAGACAAATAAAACAAAATAGTAATTTAGCTTTGGTAAAAAACAGAAAAGCTACTAAAATTGCAAATAAAAGGCTTAAAACAGCAAGTCATTACCTTAAAGAAAACAAAAGAAACGAATTTTTCGAGGAAGTTTCAAGAGCATTATGGGGATATCTGAGTGATAAGTTTTCTATTCCGGGTTCAGAACTAAATAAAGACAATGTTCATGATAAATTATTTAGCAAAAAAGTTAGCGAAGAAACTATAAGTCTGATTATAGAATTGCTAACCAACTGCGAATTCGAAAGATTTGCTCCATCAGGAGAAACAGGTCGAATGGATAAAATCTATGAAGATGCAATAGCAATAATCAGTAAAATTGAAAATGAAATTAAGTAAATTTTGAATTAAATATCAGATATGACTATGAATATCTTTAAAAACAATAAGATTATATACATATTATTAATAAGCATAATATCCTTAAACAATTTAAAAGGTTTTGCTTCAGAAACTCAACAACAATTATTTGAAAAGGCAAATAAAGAGTACAGCAATACAAATTATAAAGAAGCTATAAATACTTATCAGCAGATTTTATTAACCGGAAAAGCATCATCAGAAATTTATTACAATCTGGGTAATGCATATTTTAAAACAAGTAATTTCCCTTCAGCATTGTTATTCTATGAAAAAGCCAGGAGACTTGATCCTTCAAACGATGATATAAATTTCAATATCAGGCTTACCAATACCAAGATAGTAGATAAAATTGAAGCCATTCCGGAAATATTCTTTATCAGGTGGTTGAAAGCAATCTATGGTATTTGTTCAACAGACAAATGGGCAAAAATTACAATTGCTTTTTCATTCCTGATATTTTTCTCACTTTCAATATATCTGTTAGCAAAAAATATATTATTTAAAAGAATCGCTATATGGGTTGCTTTTTCTTTTCTGTTTTTAACCGTTTTCGGCTTTATTGCGGCAAACAATCAATATAATAACGCTGTAAAAAAGAAAGAAGCTATAATGTTCTCCCCTTCCGTAACCGTTAAAAGCTCTCCTGATGATAACAGTACAGATCTGTTCCAGATCCATGAAGGTACTAAGGTTTCTGTTATTGATATGGTCGACAAATGGGATGAAATAAAACTGGCAAACGGCAATGTCGGCTGGGTTAAATCTGAAACTCTTGAAATAATTTAAAAATTTTGCATCTGCTCATCCGCTCTGATATTTTAACATTCAAACATTTACATACATCTCTTTTTACCACTAAGTACACCAGGAAATTTTCACAAAGGTCACAACGAATTGAATATTAATTATTTGTGCTCATAGTGTTGAAATCTTAATGACCTTTTTGTTTAATTAGATATTTCATTAACAACACTTTCACTGTGTGAATAGTTACATTTTTTTTATATTTAAAAACTATTTGATGTATGCTATATCTGAGCTCATAGTTTGATAAATAAGTTTTTACACTTCTCTCATTGGGGATAGTGGTTGGGGGTGAGGGCTTAATTTTCAGCTACATATAATTCTATTTTTTTATAATTCAAAACAGTTTCTGAAAATATTAGGAGCTGGAAAATTAAACCATAGTCAAGAGTTGACTACGATTCAGCTAAATATATCATTAATATATTTGCATATTATATTCTTTAGCATATTATTAAGCATAGTCCTTTTATATAAAATTTCGGAACTTTTCAAAATTATTTTAAAAAAAATATCAACAACTAAAAAAATAATATGCTGAATATATATGAATTACAAGTTAACAATAAAAATAAATCAATTTTTTGTTCATTTCTTCATTTTTATTCATTATATTTGACCCGACATTAAAAAATTATTATTTTTTTAGAATTTATTTACTCTAAGACAATAGTTTTATACATATATTAACCTTTTAACAAGAATGGTTATGAAAAAGACACTTACAACCTTTGCGACCCTAATCAGGATAACTATCATTTCTTCAATAATACTTTTTTTTGGAGCAAAAAGCAGCAATGCAGCAAGTACATACACATCAATTGCCGCCACTAACTGGAGTCTTACAACTACCTGGAACACAGGTGTAGTGCCTAATAGCTCATCTATGGCAGATGTTGTTATTAACACGAATGTTACTGTTAATGGATCTTATGTTGTACGAAATTTGACAATTAATGCAGGTAAGACTTTAACCTTAGCTGCTGGAAGTTCACTTACTGTTTATGGTACTTTCACAAATAACAATTCAAGTGGGACATGGATTGTTTCAAATGCAACCAGTACTTTGGACCTTACAGCAACCGGACT
>JAUZOY010000337.1 GCA_030706235.1 Bacteroidota bacterium
GATAATCCCGATATTATTCCGGTAGTCGTTACCTGAGAGCTAAGTATATTATATCCACCTGCACTTGTCCCAACTGAATTATCAGTCAATGAAGTAGTTTTATACATCAGTTTGTTATTGGTATTAGCCGATGTAAATCCAATTCCGCTTAAAGCACCTTGGTTATGTACGTAATCCATGTAGCCATATACATACTCAATAACTCCGCTCCCTTCATGCAATCTTATTTGCCATCTTGAATCTCCTGCTTCCGGGTTACTGTTGTTTGGGTATGAAATTATCATATTATTCCATTCTACAACAAGTACTCTGTTTGGTGCATCACCTATAACTGCATATCTTACTGATCCGTTAGATCCAACTTTATTATCACTGCCAAAGATTACCAGTCGTGGTTCATTTGCAGTCCATAATGGTGGCCCTTCCAATCCTGAAACAGAATTTCCAAACCTTATAGCCCCGTCTTCAGTCGCTGTAAACTGAGTGTATGCTGTTGACATAAAGTAAAATGTGAAACCAATATCTGTTACCTCAGACAAAGCACCATAATTTACTCCATCAGTATTTGCAGGTAGTAGTTCGGTTGCTATTGAACTTATGTCTGTTAATGATCCATTTGTTGTGTTTGTAAAGGTGTAGTTTGTCGATGTCTGTGACCATCCAATATATGAATAGAATAATAATAGTATTATTGCTAATAATCTTCTGATATATAATATGGTTGTCTTCATTTAAGTATATTTGCTTTCAAATAAAATGATGATATTGATCATTATTGCTATAAATCACGTTTTATATGAAAAAATATTATAAATTTACGTAAAAATAATCAATTTATGATAAAAAAAATTATGCAAAAATAGTAATTATTAATCTAATAATGGTTAAAAATATTTTGCAAGATGAGTAATAATACTTACAGAAATCTTATATTTTGATCAGCTGAAAAAAATAAAATGTTGATATACTTATAGCTATATTCTTATAAAGAAAAAATAGGTATATGCTAAATTTTTTTTAATAGAGATGAATATTTGGAAAATTTTAACTTTTATGTCAAATTATTAATGGAATTTCCTCAATTTTTTCGGTTCTTCCTGGATTAATTAATGTTTCTGTGCAATGCGCTATAGGAAGGTTAATGGTTTATACAAACTTTGTGGTTAAATTTCTCTGCTTTTTTAACACTAAGGGCACTAAGTTCCCACAAAGAGCACTATTTTTTCTTTGTGCTCTTTGTGGTAGTACCGCAATATTCTATCAGAATAAAAGTTACGCCCCTCTTTTGTGTGATAGGGGCTGGGGGTAAGGGATTTTTACTAAAAATAAATAATTCTTATAGTTCAACAATTTTTTCTTTTATTGCATAAAGAATTAAATTTGAAGTACTGTTAACACCAAATTTTTTCATAAGACTTCCTTTGTGATTTTCTACTGTACGATCTGATAATTGAAATGTTGTAGCAATATCTTTATTTGATGAACCTTTGCATAAAAGCTGTAGAATCTGGTGCTCTCTTTTTGTTAATCGTGGTGTGCTTTTAGGTTTATATAGTGATGAATCTGAAATCCCCATTATATTTTTTGTTAACGTTACCAGTAATTCTTCAGAAAAGTAACATTTTCCGTTATTTATAATTTGAATAGCTTTTTCCAATTCATAAAGCCCGATATTTTTAAGAAGAAATCCTTTAACCCCTGCTTCTATCATACTGTAAAGATATTGCTCATCTCCGAACATTGAAAGAGCTACAATTTTCAGATCAGGAAACATTTTCAGTGAACATTTTGTCGCTTCAATTCCTCCTTTGCCTGGCATTTTTATATCCATAAATACAATATCCGGTTTTGCCACTTCAATTTTTTGTAAAAATTCTTCTCCGGTTTCAGCTTCCCCTATAACTTCTGTATTTTTTAATTTGTTAATTGCTGCTGACAATCCATTCCTAAAAAATTCATGGTCATCAACAAGAAAAATTTTTATTTTATTAGTCATAATATTTAGATATATTTTTTTATGATGTTTTGAAATTTAAATTAAAAGACAAAAATTTATGAGCAAAATTAACATATTTATTTTGATTAAATTTGTAAAAATTATTTATAAAAATTTAGGTATATTTCTTTTTGTAAGCATGTATTTGTTTTGATAAATGTAATTTATAGATAATAAGTAGTGTAGACTGTATGAAAAGAACAAGCTCATTTTTGTGCTTGGTAAAAATACTTATAAAATATTTTTGAATAAGTACGTGTTATCCGAAAAATCAAATAAATATGAAGATAAAAGTTAATTGATACGTAAAATAACTTATAAAAGGTAATTTATGAATTTACATTTCCATCTTAATAAATTCTATCAGATTGTTAATAATTGAATTCTTATTTATGTTTAGTATAAAGAGAAAAATGTGCTGTAAATCCTGTGTTTTCCTTATTATCAAAGTTATATTTTCCGTTAAGGGATTTTATTCTTGAAATTATATTTTTCATGCCCATACCATTCCCTGATAATAATTTATCAATGCTAGTTTTAATTCCTATACCATTGTCTGAATAATCTATTGCTAAGATATTATTGTTATAGGAAATACAGATATTTATTGTGTTCGCCCGGGCATATTTTAATGTGTTATTAATCAATTCACAAATTATTCTGAATATGTTTATCTCTGTATTTTCGTCAAAGCGTAAACTTTTAATGGAATTATATTCAAATAATA
>JAUZOY010000338.1 GCA_030706235.1 Bacteroidota bacterium
AATGCTAATTCTATATTAAGTCAATTTGCAGGTTCAGGCGGTACATATTCTGGAGGATCAAGCACAACTGATAATTCAGCAGCAAATCAAGCACAAGCAATTGATCAAGCTAAATCACAGTTATTGCAATTACAATCACAAGAACAACAATATGTTGACCAAATTAAAGCAAACTTATTAGAAATTGTGAACTCAACTGTTGCTCAATTTGACCATGCAAAAAGTCAGATTGATGCTGATATAGCCAAAATTGATTATAACCAAAATGTGGTAAGTGAGTATTCGGTTACTTGGAGAGATTTAGAAGTTCAACGTGAGACAGATTACGGAAAACAAATTAATTTAGAGAAACAATCTATTGACTATCTAAATCAACAAATCCAAACTAATAATCAACTTACTGAAGCACAAAAAGCAACTTTATCTGACCAAGTATTGCAACGTCAACAAGATATCCTATCACTAGAACAAAAAATATATGATCAACGTGTTCAAATGGCAAACGCAACAATTGATGCTTATAAGCAAGCATTATCAACTATGAAAGATGCTGCTACCAAAAATATTGATAATTTGATTAACGATATCAATAAGCAAGCAGACCAAGCCTCTTACAAAAAGAAATTATCGGATGCACAAAAATCTGCCCAAGATATTCAAAATCAAATGAATGCATTAATATTGGATAATTCTCCTGCTGGTAAAAAGAAATTAGCTGACTTGAAGAAACAATTATCTGACCAACAAGATTCTATTACACAAATGGTTGCTGATAATGATAAACAACTAAGAATAGATAATTTAAATACTCAAAAACAAGCAATCTCTGATTACTATGACAATATGATTAGTGATGAAACATCTTTTGCACAAATGCGTTCTGATATTATTTCTGCTAATACACAACAAATTTATGATAATTTGCAGAAATATGCTAAACAGATTCAAGCCAATGTAAATGTACTTGGAGCAGGTGTAGTCAATACTGTCATTGCTGCAATTGGTAAAGTAAATGGATACATTGGTAATAATCAGTTATCCCCTATTACTTCTATTGCTTCATTAGATACAGGTGGCTATACTGGCTCATGGGGTTCTGGTGGTAAGTTTTTATTAGCTCATGAAAAAGAATTAATGCTTGATAAAAATGACACAAGTAATGTTTTACAAATTGTAAATGTCGCAAGAGACTTTTTCAAAAATGTTGTGAAGTTACCTGACCTAAGTAAATTAAATATGGCAACAGCAACTACTGGTGGAAATACTTACAATTTAAGTATCAATATTGACAAAGTAAATGGAGATACAAACGGAGCAAATACAATTTGGAATAGAGTTGTAAATGGACTTAAATCAATGGGAGGTGATATTTAGTGATTAAGGAAAGTTTATACTTTCAATACGATGGTGTGAATTCTTCAGATTTTAATATTGTGAATGTAACGGTTGACGGTAATATGTACAATGAACCATTCCTTGCTAATCGGACAATCAAAGAATTTACAGTAATAGGTAGAGATAAACCATACTTCTCAAGAGTTGTACGTGATCCTCTCTCCTTTTCAATAAATTTTGCATTTGAGGATATATGGGATGATGAATTAATTTCAAATATCAAGCAATGGTTAAATGTAAATTATTATAAACCGTTACGATTCAGTGAAGATGAAGATAAAATATATTACGCTATGTGTGTTGATTCACCTTCCATTACCCACAATGGTTTAAAAGAGGGTTATGTCACATTGAATTTTCGGTGTGACTCCCCTTACGCTTACAGTCCTGAAATTATGACAAATTGGTATGATACTTCAATACAAAATAACTTAACATTAGATAATTTAGGTGATGTAGAAATTTATCCTCAACTCTATATTACAAAAGTTGGTGATGGAGATTTAGCTATTAATAATACAAGTAGTGGTTCATCTATGCAATTTACTAATTTACTAGACCAAGAGGAATTATACATAACCTGTGAAAAAACATATATTGAAACAAGCATACCTAATTTCTATCGTTATGATAGTTTTAATGAAGACTGGTTGAAATTGGTATATGGTCAAAATAATATACAAATAATTGGTAACTGTAAGGTTAAGTTTCAGTATGAGTATAAGTATCTATAAGGAGGTGATTCGTATAGTATGAATTTATATCAAGTGTTGGATGTTAGCCAAGATGTAAAATTTTATCTTGCTAAACCTAATTTTGAAACGATACATATATTTTCAGATACAAATAATCGTAAGTTAACTGTAAAGTATGAAGATATGCATGAATTAAGTTTTTCTATCCCATATAAAATAGATTTGAATCATCAATTTGTAGATAATCCAGCAATTGATTTAGTTCGTGAAAGATATTTAATTAAAGTAGTATTGGGTGATTTGGAAGAGTATTTTGTCATAAATGAATTAATTAAATCTGATAACATTACTACATCTGATATTCAAGATTTAACTATACATTGTTTCTACCTCCCTTATGAATTGAAATATAAGTTATATAAAAGTTATTCTGCAACTTCTTATAACTGTTTACAGGTTACGAATGATTGTTTGGATTCTACATCATGGAAAGTGGGAACGATTGACCCATCCTTTAATGTAAAATATCGTCAATTTGATTTGTCTAGTGGTACAAGGTTAGACTTTTTGAATTCTATTTCCACTACTTTTACAGCAGTTAAAACATATGATACTGC
>JAUZOY010000339.1 GCA_030706235.1 Bacteroidota bacterium
AAGGTCAATTTTAACTTCACAGCCTGTGTCTATTATAATACAGAGAAGATTAAGGAGATAAGCATCGGCGCCGGCGGTTCTGAAACGGTAAACAACTTGCCTAACGGCAATTATTACATTATTTTTGAGTATGGGTATGGAAACACCTTCAAAGGGAACGATTTCACTTTAAACGGCAGTTATATATATACGGCATCACTTGAATATGTGAAGTAAAGCTAAATAACTGATACAGATAGACTGATTCTGTGCAAGACAGAGATATGTACAGCGAGCGACCCATAAGGTCTGACCGCTGTTTTTTTTTGAATTTTTACATTGCTTTTTATTAAATTACATGGAAAATATTTCTGTTGTAAATCTTAATGGGGAAGGAAAACTCAGTTCTGAAGTATCAATTACTACAGGCAAGCAAAAATGTTATGCGGATAAAAGGTTCCCATTGGTGAAAAATCACAAGTTCCTTGCAGTATCCGAACTGAAGAAATGTTATGACAAGGCAGCATAGGATTTTACTTTCGGGAATTATTAGCGACCGTGTCTCTTTTGTAAATCTATCAATAAGTTTATTATTAAGGAGAATTTAGATTCACCTATTCCATGTTCAAAATGAAATCTTGTAAAACATAATTGGAAATCCGTGTCTTGTGAGAACCATCTTCTTTCATTTTATAAAAGCCGTTGCTTTCCGAATAATAGAGCCAGCCATCCATGAGAGCCGTAGGGTATGAGCTTTGAACACTGCAGGCTAAAGAGTTCAACTTTATTGTTTTCCCTGTTTTTAAGTCAAACTTATGAAGAAAACCATCGCTGAAAGTAACATAATACAGAGAATTGTCTTTTAAATACATCAGGTCCATTATCGAGACATTGCTTTTCAAGAGGGTTTTCTTAGTACCGTCAGTACGTATTTTATACAGCCTCTTATTGCTTAAATCTCTGAAATAAACCCATCCATCTTTAATGATAATATTATCAATATAATATGTATACCCTTTAACAAGGACAGTATTATTCATCCCATTAGCCTTAGTTTTTCCTAGTAGAAGGTGTTTGTTATCGTAACAGGTTTCATAATAAAACCAGTCACCATCAATACCCATGATATCGACTGTAGTTTTTAGGGATATAACTTTCATTTTTTTACCTGTTATCGTGTTATATCCGCATAAATCATTTCCTTTGTTGGCTTGATAATATAGCCAATCCCCAATAAAAGTTACAGAAATGAATTCACCTGCATTATAAGAAATCAGCTCCTTGCCTGTTCCGTCAGTTTTCATTCGGTACAAGCTGGTGTCAATAAGAAGGTAGATATAATGGTTGCGTAATCCAAAAACATGGCAATTTTCGTTTTCCTGTACAAATATCCTTTGCTTAACCTTTTCGTCGATACGCATTTTATATATGTAAAAGGCAAGCTTAGACTTTCCGTGGCCTAAATCATATAAGTGATCTTCAGAATAATATATCCATCCATTATCTATACCTATCAATTCTGGAGACCAGGCATCCTCTTCGAATACCATTCTGCCATTACCAGTGGGATCGAGTTTCCCTATTCTCATTCCGGTAACAGAACTAAAATATATCCGGGGACTTAGCTTAAGGAGTTGATTCATAGAATTGATAAGACCTGTTGTTTTAATTATGGCAGACAAAGCGGATTCTGTATCTACAATAATAATGTTGTTCTGAATCAATAATTTTAAATGTGCAATTTCCTCAACGAATAGTTTATAGGGAATATATACTTCACCATTAACGGATACAACGGGTGTATTTAAAGTATGGGTATTACCATCTATTATGAAATTCTTGCTTCCTACTGTGAACTCTGCATTTATTCCATTTATCGTTATGTTTACTGATCTGGAAGAAGGATCATAAACAGATTCTGCTTCAAAGCATTTTTCAATGAATGAAGAAGGTACGAAAGTGGTACCATTTTTTACAAATGGTACTTTGCTCAAGTCTTTCTCGTCGATATAGACCTTCTGATTTCTCACATATGCCTTGGGGCTGCCGATATATATTACAATTGAATTATTTAATTTTTCAGACGGATTAATATTACCGTCGTAGGTGAAAGTGTCTGTACCTATTGAAGGAGAAGAGGCCTGCTGTGTGCTGATGTTGTCGGAATAGGCATATTGACAACTGATGAAGGATATTGTCAACATAAATAATATAAATAACCTAGCTCGAAATTTCAATTTCATTCATTTCACACTCCTTTTCACAGTATAATATATAAAATTTCATAATTCAACAGAATATGGAATAAAAAAGGACGATAAAAGTTTAATTAGGGGATACTATATTAGTGAAAACGTGACAGGAGAGTTCTTTGTCGTATGCGCCATAGCTGGTTGCTTGCAGTTAAAGCTTACTCAAAGAAACCCAAAGCGGTATAATAAAGAAATACAACGTTCTAATGAGACATTAATGGCCCCTATCAGATTGCTCAACATAATTTCTGTCTAGATATTTGAATACACAGAGAAGTCCAACTCCGGAAAAATATTATCCTTGAATTCATTATCATTGAGTCATCCTTAATCTATATAGTCTTATTTTATAAACAAAATGTTATTAAATCATACTTTTTATTAAATTTCATGGAAAATAGTATCAAAATTATATAGAATAGTAAGCGGTGGTTGAATGATGGATAGCAGCAGT
>JAUZOY010000034.1 GCA_030706235.1 Bacteroidota bacterium
GTATGGGATTATATCAGGAAAAATCATGTTCCATATAATAAACTCCATGATGAAGGATTTGCAAGTATAGGATGTGCACCATGCACAAGAGCTATTCAAAAAAATGAAGATATCAGAGCAGGAAGATGGTGGTGGGAATCACCTGAGCATAAAGAATGCGGATTACATACAGGAAGAAGCAGGAAGTAACACTGGAATTATTATTCCGAATTATATAATTTTATAAAAAAAGTTATTATTTTAATTTGTGTATCAATAAAAAGTTTATTTTTGCTGATATAAACTTTTTATTGATTTTATTATATTAAGCTTTAAAATGCAAAGATATAATTATAATTATTTTAAAACAAAAGCAACTAATAGCATAACTAACATTCAAAATAATTAAATAAAAAATATATAATTCAGAAATTAACTTCAAGCTTTATGATATGGAAAAAAAGATACCAATTATTAATGATATCAAACAATACGACAAAAAATGCATAGAAGAACTTAAATCTGAAAATAATTATTTAAAACAAAAAATCGAGTTACTTGAATTTGAACTGAATAGAGAAAGGCAACAAAAAGAATTTTATAAGAATGATAATTTAGAAAGGCAAAAAGTCGAAGAAGAACTTGGAGAATTTGCTGAAAAATATCATAATCTTTTTGAATTAGCACCTGTTGGGATAGCAATATTAGATAAAAATGGTTGTTTTCTTGAATGTAATCGTGATATTGCAAGGCTTTTTGGAATTAAAAGGGAATTACTATATCAAAGAAATTTTTTTGATCTGGATTTAGATGTAATCAGAAAAGATGGCAGTCATATATCAAAGCAAGAATGGGCAAGTCTAAGAGCGATGAAAGAGAACACACTGATTGAAAACACAGAGGAAGGTATTGTTAAAAAAGACGGGAAAATCACATGGATAAATATAACAGCAGTTCCATGTAATATTAAAAATATAAGAGAAATTATTATTTTTCAGGATATAACAAAACGAATAGAGACAGAAAAAGAAAAAGAAAAAGCAGAAAAAGAGATTATAAGATTAAAAGAAAGGCTGGAATTAGCATTGCAATCAGCAAAAATGGGACTATGGGATTGGGATCTGAGGAATAATTATAAGACCTGGGATAAAGGTATGTTTTCATTGTATGAAATGGATAAAGACTCTGTAAAAAATGCGCATGAAATATGGGAAGACACAATACATCCCGAAGATAAAAACCACTGCATTAATAAATTAAAAAAGACAATACATGAAGGGAAAGAACACGATACAGAATTCAGAATTATCTTGTCAAACGGAAATATAAAGTATATTAAATCTTTTGGTAAGATAATAAGAGACAAAAATGGAAATCCTGAAAGAATCGTAGGTATAAATTATGATATTACTGAATCAAAAAATCACTTAAGACAATTAGTTTCTTATACAGAAGAACTCAAAGAAGCAAATATAATAAAAGATAAATTTTTTTCTATTGTTGCTCATGATCTAAAAGGTCCTTTCACAGTTTTAATGAGTTATGTCGATCTTATTCAGAAGAATATTTACAATAAAAAAATCCATGACATCCGTGATGATCTTAAAATTATTCATAAAGTAGCACAAAATACATATTCACTTCTTGAAAATCTTTTAGTCTGGGCCGGAGCTCAAACTAAAGGTATAAAATTTAACCCTGAGCAAATTAAACTTTTTGAACTTATAGAAGAAACATTAATTTTAATGGAATCACACGCTATAGAAAAAGGTATAAAATTATTCATTGAAATCGACAAAGACTACTCAATGTCAGCAGACAAAAATATGCTACAAACAGTTATAAGAAATATCATATCAAATGCAATAAAATTTACATATCCAAACGGAGAAGTCAGGATAAGTGCAAAAAGCAGTAAAGATCAGCATCTTATATCTATTAAAGACAACGGAACCGGAATGGAAAAAGAAGATATTGAAAAATTATTCAAAATAGATCAGAAATTCCATAAATATGGTACAAAAGAAGAAAAAGGAACCGGCTTAGGTTTGATTATATGTAAAGAATTTATAGAAAAACACGGCGGTAATATCCTGGTCGAAAGCAAGGTAGGAGTCGGGAGTAATTTTAAAATAGCTATACCCAAAGAAATGTGCCTGTAACAATGACAGATATGATCATTCAACATCAAAAGTTACCTATATTTGTTATTAATGAGTTATTCTTTAGGAATTATTTTCTTTGAAAAATCAAATAGAAGAGAATTAATATAAGTTAATAAATTTCCGGTTTTAAATTCAAGGTAATTAATAACCTGATTGTTTGTATATTTTTTATCTTTTAAAAGTTCAACTATCAATGTTGTATCATGCCATTCACCAATTGCATTTTGTATTTGATCCAAATAATTAATATTAAGGGATAATTTTTTACCAAATGACTTATTAAGTGCGTTATAGATATAAAGTAATTCTTTTACTTTACTGCGACAGTTATGCAGGTTATTTTTGTATTTTTCATTAGAAAAAAGGCGAATAAGGCTATTAAGCTTTTTATAATAAAGTTTTAATACTGAATTATTTTCTATATTTTCAAAATCCTTTGAGAGTTTTTTTTGTATTTTTAAAATTATCTCTTCATAAAGATTTTTTTTTGACATAAATTTATTGTTCAATTTAGATAAAATTTCATTTTGTCCATTAATAAAAACATCATCAGCTATTTTATATTTATCAACCAAAAGTAAATTAATATGAATTTTTCTTATTTCACCTGCATTTTTATAAATTAATCTAACAGATTTAAAATCATCAGTTAGTCTATGCGTTTGCAGACATTTCTCAAAGAATAACAATAATGCTTTAATTCTTTTTACCTCAAGACGCATTTGATGCAATTCTTCAGGATTTTTGGTTTGAATGAACAGATTAAAATGAGAATATAAATCATTCAATCTTTTTCTGATATATTGATTCTGCTTACCCTTACTTAACATGTTATTTTTATTCTTACAATTTAAATTAAACATAGCATAAATTATTCAAATGAAAGAAAGTTTATAAAATAATCTATAAAATTTCATTCCATCATGACATACTCTGTATGATGATGAGGTTGTTCGGGGTTGCGGTAGATTTCACGTATCAGATCGTTAAGGTCGACCCAACGGAAGTATTCTATTGATTTACGGTTATTTTGGGAGTTTGAAGTATTTGTCTTTTCATCTTTTAAAAGGTCGGTTGATACAGTTTTAAGCAAACTCCATACAGTTTTCCAAAGTTCGTTCGTAATTAGGATTGGCATACATTTTTTTCTTACAGAGAGAAGTATGCTTTCTTGCCAAATTTTTCCCGTATCGTTCATAGAAAGTAAGTCCATTTACAGAACCTTTAAGCTGAATAGCCCCTAATACCTGAGCCATGATAATCAGTTTTTATTAAGTTGATAATTTGATAGTTTTTACAAAAATACAAAAAAATAAAGGAGTTGTCAATTTTTTCAAAAATTATTTTTAAAATAACTTCATATGGAAGATATAAGACTATTAAAATACTATCGAAAGAAAGTCGGAATAATAAGGAGTAAAGTTTTATTTAAGTGTGAGTTATATACTCTAAAAATATGTTGAAGTTCTGAATAGCAATAATGATAATTATATTAAATGCAAATATCAATTAATCAAACCCTGACAGATAAAAAAAACTCTGTCAGGGTTGAATAAAATGAAAAAAAATTACTTATACTAATAAATCTTCTGAAGGTTTTAAATAACCGGATTACACTATACTATGTCATATATTAAAGTACAATTAAGTACTTTGTTAGTAAATATCAGTTTAGAATATTATCATTTTCTTATACAAAAATAGTATATATTATAGCGAAAATTATTACATAACTTTCATAATAAGTTACAATTTTTTAAATTTTGAAAAAAGGGAAAGAATATATTGTATATTTGCATGAATATTTAATATTGAAAAAGGATGAAAAGAATTGGAATAATAGGAGGCAGTGGTCTTGAAAATCCACAAATTTTAACAAATGCGAAGGAAATAGAAATCACGACCAAATATGGTAAAACGAGTTCTCTGATTCATACAGGCCAAATAAATAATGTTGATGTTGCAATAATTTCGCGTCATGGAAGGAAACATACTATACAACCAACAAGAGTAAATAATAAAGCAAATATAGCTGCATTAAAAGAATATGGCTGCACTCATATTATCGCAACAACAGCCGTAGGAAGTCTGAGAAAAGATATTGAACCTGGAGACCTAATAATCATTGATCAGTTTATTGACTTTACACGACTTAGAGAACTTAGTTTTGTTGAGGAATTTGAACCTAATCAACCTGTTCATACCTCTATGGCTGATCCTTTTGATAAAAATCTCAGAGAGATACTAATAAAATCTGCTGATGCACTTGAACTTAAATATCATAAGACCGGAACAGTTGTGACAATTGAAGGTCCAAGATTTTCAACCAGAGCAGAAAGTAAAATGTTCAGAATTTGGGGTGCTGACATTATAAACATGAGTATAGCACCGGAAGTAATATTGGCTAATGAAGCAGAAATTCCATATGCAGCTGTTGCAATGAGTACTGATTATGATTGTTGGTTGGAAAATGAAGAACCAGTAACATGGGAAAAAGTACTGGAAACATTTTCAAAAAATGTCGAAAAAGTAACAAAATTGCTTCTTAAAAGTTTCGAAATATAGCTTATTGTTTTTTGTTAATATTAATGGTTAAATTATTATCTTTGCAAAGTTTTTAATTTGCATAAATACATGAAGACATTCATTCAGGCATTTATATTTGTTGTTTTACTTGTAACAATAAATGGTTGCAAAAAAGATGGCGGAAATAGTTCAATCAATATATTTACCATAGACGATGATAAGAAGCTTGGATTGCAGGTAAGTCAGCAAATTGAATCAGATCCGAAGACGTATCCTTTATTGAATGAGTCACAATATACTACATCATACACCTATATCAGGAAAATAGTTACAAACATTCTAAATTCAGGTAAAGTTTATTACAAAGATCAGTTTGTCTGGCAGACAAAAATAATTAAAAATGATTCAGTATTAAATGCATTTTGTACGCCTGGAGGATATATATATGTTTATACAGGATTAATAAAATTTCTGGATAGCGAGGATAAGCTGGCAGGTGTACTAGCACATGAAATTGCACATGCAGACAGACGACATGCGACCAATCAGATGACAAAAGCATATGGATTAACAACTCTAATAGAGGTAGTATTAGGTAAAAATCCCGGACTATTAGCCAGCATAGCAAACAATCTACTTACATTGGAATTCAGCAGAGAAGATGAAGCAGAAGCAGATAAATATTCAGTCATCTATCTATGTCCAACACAATACAATGCAGATGGAGCAGCAGCATTTTTCCAAAAGCTTATAAGTTCAGGACAAGGTACAAATACACCCGCTTTTCTGAGTACCCACCCCTCGCCTGACAACAGAATAAAAAATATTGAAAACGAAAAAACCACATTAGGATGTACAGGTAACCAAACCTACACAACAGAATATGCTAACTTTGTAAAAACGTTACCTTAATAATTAAAATTTAAATCAAAATTCATGGAATCAAAAAATTTTGGATTTAGTACACGACTAATCCATACCGAAAACCCGGATGCACTAGGAAGTGCAACTGTACCTATTTATCAAACATCTACATTTGCATTTAAAGACAGTGATCATGGTGCAAGATTATTTGCAGGTGAAGAGAAAGGCTTTATTTATACCAGAATTGGTAACCCAACAATTGAAGCACTTGAGAAAAGTGTAGCAGATCTTGAAAATGGTTTTGGTGGTGTTGCAACAGGTTCCGGAATGGGAGCAGTAACAACTGTATATATGACTTTTCTCGGCCAAGGAGCTCATGTTGTAAGTACAGATGCTGTCTATGGCCCGGCAAGAGGTGTCATAGAAAATCATTTTACACGTTTTGGAGTAGAATCAACATATGTAAATACAGCAGATATAGAAAACATCAAAAAAGCAATCAGGCCAAATACAAAGATGTTGTATATTGAAACTCCATCAAATCCAACAATGGCAATTACAGACATTGAAGCATGTGCAAAAATTGCTCATCAGCATGGGTTAATCTTAGTTGTTGACAATACATTTTGCAGCCCATATCTTCAAAGACCTTTGGAATTAGGTGCAGATGTAGTATTGCATTCAATGACTAAGTTTATCAACGGACATGCAGATATTGTTGCAGGTATGATTGTTGCAAAAGAAAAGAAAAATTATGATGCAATAAGAAATATGATGGTAAACATGGGTTGCAACATGGATCCACATCAGGCATATCTTGTATTAAGAGGATTAAAAACATTATCGATAAGAGTTGAAAGAGCACAGGAAAATGCGAAAAAGATTGCTGAATTTCTTGAAAACCATCCAAAAATCGAATGGATAATGTATCCGGGATTAAAATCATTCCCGTATAATGAGATAGCTAAAAAACAAATGAAAGGTACAGGTTCAATGATCAGTTTTGAACTTAAAGGCGGCATAGAGGCAGGTAAAAATCTGATGAATAATGTAAAAGTTGCATTACTTGCAGTTTCATTGGGTGGTGTAGAAACATTAATTCAACATCCTGCATCAATGACACATTCAAAACTATCCAAAGAAGCAAGAGAAAAATCAGGTATAACAGATGGTCTTGTAAGGTATTCTGTCGGTATTGAAAATGTAGAAGATCTTATTGAAGATTTAAGACATGCATTAGAATTCTGTTAATACTTGTTTGCTAAGTTTTTTTGTAAAAATCAGTACTTTAAAATTAATTATTAATAAAATTATTATATAAAAAGTGGTTGTTTCTGAAACAAAGATACAAGTTCTTTATGCAGATACAGATCAAATGGGCTATGTATATTATGGCAACTTTGCAAAGTATTATGAACATGCAAGGACTGAATTACTAAAAAAACTGGGCTTTTCATATAAAGAACTTGAAAGCAGAGGTTATGGCATGCCTCTGCTTTCATTAAATATCAATTATCGCAAACCTGCGTATTATGATGATACACTAACAATAAAAGCTATTTTGAGAGAAAAACCGACAAGGAAAATAACTTTTGATTATGAAACATATAATCAAGCCGGTCAATTACTAAACACAGCAACCACAGAGTTGATACTGACACGCTTAGACAACAGAAAGCCTACATTACCACCTTATTGGTATAACGAAATATTCAGTAAACACTTTGAAAAATAATAATGTATCCGACAATAAGTGATTTTTTAAAAGATATTTTAGGAGTATATTTACCACTGCCAATACAAACTTTTGGATTTTTTATGGCTCTAGGGTTTGTTTTTGCGGCCTACACACTTCAGCTTGAACTAAAAAGGAAAGAAAAAGAAGGATTATTAAAACCAATCTATAAAAAAATATTAAAAGGGGCTCCATTCAAAAAAAATGTTTATATAACTTCATCAATTATAGGATTAATTATAGGTTATAAACTTATAGGAGCATTTACAGATTATAATTCTTTTGCAGAAAACCCACAAACCTATATACTATCTCTAAACGGAAGTTTTATCGGAGGTCTAATTGGCATAGTTTCGGGATATTACAATACATACAGAAATGATAAAAAACAAAGACTTGAAAAACCGGAATATAAAGAGATTGAATTTCATCCATATGAGTTAACAGGAAATATTGTGATTTTAGCCGCTTTATTCGGACTTATTGGAGCAAAGGTATTTAACAGTCTGGAAAATATAGATGATTTTATTGCAGATCCTATTGATTCACTTATTTCATTTAGTGGCCTGACATTTTACGGTGGCTTAATATTTGCAGCAATAGCTATTATTTACTATACTAACAAAAAAGGTATAAGTTTCAAAGTTCTAACCGATTCAGCTGCACCAGGATTAATGCTTGCATATGCTATTGGAAGAATGGGATGTCATTTTTCAGGTGACGGAGATTGGGGAATAGTAAATACATCACCCAAACCAACAATATTTAGCTTTCTACCGGATTGGTTCTGGTCATACAGATTTCCACATAATGTTATAAATGAAGGAATAAAGATGGAAGGATGTATTGGTAAACATTGCTATATACTTCCACAACCGGTTTATCCTACATCATTGTATGAAATAATAATGGGTATAATTATTTTTATAATTCTCTGGTCATTAAGAAAAAAAATCAGGATTTCAGGTATGTTGTTTTTTATATACCTCACATTTAATGGTATTGAAAGATTTTTTATAGAAAAAATCAGAGTGAATGTAAAATATCATATTTTTGGACATGGAATAACCCAAGCAGAAATTATATCATCATTACTAATAATCACAGGGATAGCAGGAATTTTGTATCTTATAAAAGACTCTTTTTTACCATCAAATATTAATAAAAACAATCATTCATGAGAATATTTTATAACCTGGATGAGCTCGAAGTTATAAAGAATCCTGTTGTTACAACAGGTTCATTCGATGGTGTGCATATAGGACATAAAGTAATCATTGACAGACTTAATCAAATAGCAAAAAACATAAACGGGGAATCAGTACTAATAACTTTTCATCCTCATGCAAGACATGTATTATATCCTGAAACAGAATTATTACTGATAAATACACAAAGAGAAAAAATTGAATTATTAAAAAAAGCTAATCTAAACAACCTTATTATAATAAACTTTACCCGTGAATTTTCTAAAACAAGTTCAAAAGATTTTGTAACAAAAATTCTATTAGATAAATTACATGCTAAAGTAATTGTAGTAGGATTTAATCATCATTTTGGGCATAACAGAGAAGGTAATTATTCTTATCTCTACGATATGAGAAAAGATTATAATTTTGACGTAGAAGAAATACCGGAACAAGACATTGAAAATGAATTTGTCAGTTCAACAAAAATCAGAAAATCACTTCTTGATGGCAATATTCAGCGAGCTAATGCTTATCTGGATCATCAATATATAATTATTGGAAAATTAACTAATGGTAATCCTGATTATAGAATATTAGGATTACCTACGATGAAAATTGAAATTGAAGAATGTCATAAACTAATACCACCTGATGGTATTTATGCTGTACATACAATTATTGATGGAAAGTATATTAAAGGAATGATGATAAAAGATGATAGCAAAGGGAAAAATGCTTCAAACGAAATTCATTTTTTTAATTATGAAAAAATAACAGAAGGTGATATGGTTACTATATTTCTCCATAAAAGAATTATTGATAGAAGTATATTTTATGACCCAATTAAATTGCCCAAACAATTAATGTCTGTATCTAAAGAAATAGAAGAAATGATTTATTAAAATGTCGATAAGAGCTCTAAGATTAATAATGTTATTTTTTATTGCTGCAATATCAGCAGGAGATACATTATATTTTCAATTAAATCCGGAAATAAAGGTTAGCGATCCGATAGAATTTAGTTATGCTATTTCAATTCTGATATTAATACTATTTGGGTTAAGTTATATAGATTTTTTCAAAAAACGCTTAAAATGGTTTTCTTTCTTTTTCAATATACTAATATCAACCTGGTATATAGGTACGACTATCTGGAACCAATTTTCACCGGATTATTCTCTGGCTTTAGTGTTTTCAATACTAATGTTAGGAGTATTTTCATATGATATCAAAACATATTTTTATTACTTTTCATATTCTATTTTATTGATAATGACTGGCTTTTTTATAGTAAAAAAGCCGGAGATAGATATGTATACTTTTTTATGGGAAACAATATCCGCCGGATTTATTATTTACTTTATTTTAAAATCAAGAAATAAAACAACAGACAGACTTATAGATGAACAAAACAAATTAAAAGCAATTTTTGATTGTACTCCTGAAATGTTTATATTTGTAGATATAAATTACAGTATATTATCTTTCAATAAGTTATGCCACAGAGCAATGATTAAAATTTACAATAGAGAAATCAAAATAAATGATTCTATTATGGATTTTATTCCTGAAGAAAACAAGCAAAATTTCAAAGTTAATTTTGATAAATGTGCTAATGGAGAAAAAATAAAGTATGAAAAAGAAATAACTTTTTCTAACGGATATAAGATATGGACAAGCGTTACATACAGTCCTGTTTATGGCAATGATAATAGAATTATCGGTGTTGCTTTTACAAGTATGAATATTAATGATCGAAAAAAAGCAGAATTTGGAAAAAATGATTTACTTCTAAAGACTCAAATATTAAATAATGAATTGAAGTTAAAAAAAGAAGAACTTGAGGTTCTACTTGAGAAAGCAGAAGATATAAATAAAAAATACATAGAAAGCGAACAGAGATATAAAGAATTGGTAGAGTCACTTCCATCAATGATATATGAAGTCGACCATACAGGGAAGTTTACATATGTAAATGATTTTGCATATAATTCAACCGGTTATGATGAGAATGATTTTAATAAAGGGGTATATACTCTTGATATGTTTCCTGTTGAAGAACAATTAAGAGTAAAAACAAATGAAAATAAGACAGTAAATGGAGAAAAATTAGGAAGCGTTGACTATATATTAAAGAAAAAGGATGGATCATTGATGCCGGTAAGAATTTATACTATTCCTATTAAAAGAGATGATATTATTGTAGGTAGAAGAGGTGTTGTAATTGATATAACACAGGAGAAGAAGTCAGAAGAAAAAATAAAAGCTTCACTTGAAGAAAAAGAAGTCCTGCTTAAAGAAATATACCATAGAGTTAAAAACAATTTACAGGTAATTTCAGCATTATTAAACCTACAATCGAGCTATTTAAAAGACAATTTATCTAAAATTGCATTTAATGAATGCAGAAACAGGATAACTTCTATGAGTCTTGTACATGAAATGCTTTACAGATCCGATAATCTTTCAAAAATAGACTACAAAAATTATATTAAAGATTTAATATCAAACCTTATAGTAACATATTCTTCAGAATCAAAAAATATTGAAATAACAATGGATATTGAAAATATATATTTAAATTTAGATACTTCTATTCCTCTTGGACTCATCATTACTGAGATTGTCTCCAATACATTTAAATATGCTTTTCCAAACAGTAAAAAAGCAAGATTAATTATTACATTAAAACAAATACAATACAATAATTATGAATTAATTATTAAAGACAATGGAATAGGTTTACCTATTGGATTTAATATTGATAATAGTGAAACTCTCGGATTAAAACTGGTTACATCATTAATAAGTCAGATTTCAGGGAAACTCGAACTTTTTAATGAAAACGGTACATGTTATAAAATAAATTATTAAATAAGAAGTAAACTATTAGCTTATCGGTTGGTTTGATAAAATGAAAAGAATAATAATTGTAGAGGATGAAATAATAGTTGCAATTGATATGCAGCAAAGCCTTCAAAAGTTGGGTTATAAAATTGAATGTATATCATCCAAAGGTGAAGATGCCATTGAAAAAGCTGCTAATTATCTGCCCGATATTATATTAATGGATATAATGCTAAAAGGTAAAATGGATGGCATCGAAGCAGGAAAATATATTTATGATAATTATGATATTCCAATACTCTTTGTTACAGCAAATTCTAACATATCTATACTGGAAAGAATATCTGATTTACAATTCGGATATGTTCTAAAACCTTTTAATATAGAAGAGCTAAAAGCAAATATAGAAATTACACTAAATAAACATAATACAAGTAAGGCAATAAAAGAAAGTGAACAAAAATACAGGAATCTGTATAATGAGCTTCTTAAAGAAATAGATGAGAAAAAAAAGATTGAATCTAATCTGCGAAAATCAGAAGAAAAATATTATAAAGCTTTTCATACTAGCCCTGATTCAATAAGTATAACAAGGCTTGATGATGGTGTGTATTTAGATGTAAACGAAGGATTTACTAAACTTACAGGTTATACAAGAGATGAAGCTGTTGGAGTATCTGTCAAAGATATTAAAATTTGGTCAAATTCTGAAGACAGACAAAAATTAGTTAATGGAATAAGCAAAAATGGAGAATATTTAGGTCTGGAAGCAGAATTTAAAACTAAAGATGGCAAAATACTTATAGGTTTATTATCAGGGAAATTAATTGAAATAGATGGTGTTAAATATATACTATCAATAACTACTGATATAACTGACAGAAAAAAAGCAGAAAATGAAAAAAACCAGCTTCTGAAAAAGACACAGGAGTTGAATGAAGAATTGACAACCAGCGACGAAGAACTAAGACAATCTTTAAATAAATCTCTTGAACTTAATGAAAAGTTAAAAAACAGTGAGGCAAAATACAGATTTTTGATAGAACATGGAGTTGATGGTATATTCATATTCAATTCACAAGGTTTTTTTACAGATGTAAATACTCAGGCATGCAACATTACAGGCTACACCAGAGAAGAACTCTTTAAAATGAATATACAGGAATTATTTGATAAAAAAGAACTGGATATTAAGCCATTGCTTTATGATGTGGTTTTAAGAGCAGGGAATGTCATTCTCGAAAGAAATCTTATTCGTAAAGATGGGAAATTACTTCCTGTTGAAATGAATTCAAAAAAGCTTAATGATTATCAGATACAATCATTTTTCAGAGATATAACAGAAAGAAAAGAAGCAGAAAAGTCCCGCAGACATAATGAACAATTATTACAGCATTATTTTGAATTACCACGAATTGGAATTGCTATTACGTCTACTGAAAAAAAATGGTTAAAGGTTAACAATAAATTATGTGAAATTCTTGGATATACAAAAGAAGAATTAAATAAATTTAAATGGTCAGATTTTATTCCTCCTGAAAATTATGGCTTAATAAATGAAGAAAACTATAAAAAAATATTAGCAGGTGAGAAAAATGACGTACAGTTTGAAAATAAATTTATCAGAAAAGATGGAACAATAATTGACCTTGAAGTTTCTACAGTTTGTGTAAGAGACAATAAAGGTCAGGCAGAATACTTTATTGTAACAATTGAGGATATTACGAAGAAAAAATGGGCTGAAGAATTAAAGAAAAATTATGAACTCACTAAAATTACTGATGAGCATAAGCAACAGTTTATAGCCAGTATGAGTCATGAAATGAGAACCCCAATGCATGGCATATTAGGTATGATTGAATTTCTTCTTAAAACTGATCTGAATGAAAAGCAGCTTGATTACGTACAAACAATCAAAAATTCTTCAGAAAATCTACTAAACCTGATAAATGATATTCTCGATTATTCCAAGCTGGATGCAGGCAAAATGGAACTCAAACCAAAGCCATTTGCACTTTCAGCTCTGTCAGATAAAATTTCAAAATTATTTGAAGCTTTAGTTAAGCAAAAAGATATAAAATTAAAAATAAACAGTTCAAATGACATTAATTTCGATATAATTGCTGATGAAATCCGCATAACACAGATTCTCACTAATCTAGTTTCCAATGCCATTAAATTTACTGAAAAAGGGAGTATAACAATTAATTATAAACTTGATAAAACAGAAGGAGACAATCTTAAAATAAAAATCGAAGTAATTGATACCGGTATCGGTATTGCTTCCGATGATCAAAAAAAATTATTCAATTTATTCACCCAACTGGAATCATCATATGTAAACCATACAGAAGGAACAGGATTAGGACTTGTAATATCTAAAAAACTTACAGAAATGATGAATGGAGAGATAGGGTTAATTAGTAATCTGAATGCAGGAAGTAACTTTTGGTTTACATTTGCAGCAAAAAAAGTAAAATACGATACGCTTAAATTAAATAACGATATTATCGACTATGATAATATTAATTTCAATCTCTCCGTACTTTTAGTTGAAGATACTCCGGTTATCTCTAAAATAATATCTATGATGCTTGAAAAAGCAGGATGTAGAGTAACTATTGCTGAAAACGGTCAGGAAGCCATTAATATCTTTGAACCGGATAAATTCAATTTTATATTTATGGATATTCAAATGCCTGTAATGGATGGAATAACCGCTATAAAAATATTAAGAGAAAAATATAATAAACTACCGGTTATTATCGGAGTAAGCGCAAATGCAATTGAAGGTGAGTCAGAAAAATATAAAACTCTTGGTATGGACGATTATCTGGCAAAACCATTATCATTTGAATCTCTTTGTGATAAAATACTTAAATGGATCAACAAACCATGAATAATTAGTAATTGAATTAAAAGCATTTAAATTTTTAATATTTTATAACTAAAAACTAAAGTTTATGTCCGAAATACTCTTTATAGTTAAAAATGAAGGCAGAGGACATTTTACCCAGGCTTTATCCTTAAAATCGATATTAGAATCCAATGGGCATAAAGTATTAAACATTCTTGTTGGTAGTAGTAAACTCAGATGTATTCCTGACTACTTTATTGAAAAAGCAGAAATTTTCCCAATTGAATTTCAAAGTCCCAATTTTGTTGTTGATAAAAAAAACAAATCTATAAAAATCATATATTCAATATTAAAAAACATATTACTGTTTCCCGTATTTTTAAAGAGCGCATCAATTATCAACAAAGAAGTACAAAAGCATAACCCGGACATGATAATCAACTTTAATGACCCTCTTGTCTTTCTCTATAAATTAATATACAGTCCCAGAATACCTGTCTGCATGATTACTCATTCATTAATGTACATACATCCTAAATATATTTTTCCCCCGCAAAAAAAATTTTACAGGTTTCTCATGAAGAAATTTACCCAAATCACAGCATTTGGAATAGACAAAAAAATTGCATTATCATTCTATACATTTCCGGATATAAAAGATAAAAATATATATATTTGTCCTCCCCTGCTCCGTAGCAAACTCTTCCAAACCGGAACCTATGAAGAGGAATTTCTTTTAGCATACATTCTTAATAAAGGGTATAAAGATGAAATAATAAAATGGCACAAAAAAAATACAAATATCATAATTCATTGTTTTTACGATGGCAATGATGATTCTTATGATTCTACTCTGACTTTTCACAAGTTAAATGACAAATTGTTTGAATATTATATGTCACGATGCAAAGCATTAATTACAACAGCAGGTTTTGAATCGGTTTGTGAAGCTTTTTATCTTGGTAAACCCGTAATGATGGTTCCGGTAGCCGGTCAGTTTGAACAATACTTCAATTCAAGAGATGCAGCCAAACTGAATGCAGGAATATATTCAGATGATTTTAATATTAATTTACTTATAGAATATTTGGATAATTATAAATTTGATAATCAAAAGTTTCGTCGATGGGTTTTATCTTCAGAAAAAAGAATTTCAGATATCATTATGAATTGATTTATTAAAAAATGTGTAGGTTTGTTTTTCTATTAAGAAATAAATAAAAATATGATTGATTTAAGTAATATTAAATTTGAGAAAGTTGTAATTCATAAAGTTGGAAACTATCAGAAAGATGAAGGCATTAATCTATCTAAAGGCGAAATCACTTTCAACGAGGAAATTAAAGGAGTGCTGATGAAATATTTCCTAACTCCATTTAAATCAGAAGAATATTATAACCTTTATCATGAAAGTGATCTTAAAATGAATGAAGTCTATACATATATTTCTGAAATATTTGATAATTCCAATAATCTTTACCCTGAAAGTGTTAACATTGCCCAACACCTTTACAAACAATCACTTCATCCAAAGATTAAAGGTGGTGAATTTTATGTGGTATATTTCACAGAATGTAGAATTGATGATGAAATTGTTGATGCCATAGGATTATTTAAATCTGAAAACAAGGAAACTTTTCTGAAAGTATTTCCACAGGGTGATAACTTTGAAATTAATTATGACGAAGGAATCAGCATTAATAAACTTGATAAAGGATGCTTAATTTTCAATACAGAAAGAGATAATGGTTACCTTGTCTGGATAGTAGACAACGTTAACAAAGGCAGCGAAGCTCAGTATTGGAAAGATGATTTTCTGAGAATAAAACCCAGACGGGATAATTACCATAATACAGAAAATATCATTAATCTTTGTAAAGAGTTTGTATATGATAAGCTACCGGAAGAAATTAATGTTGAGAAAACAGACCAGGCAGAATTGCTGAATAAAACAGTAAGATTTCTCAAAGAAAAACCTACTTTCAGCTTTGAAGAATTTACTGAAGAAGTTATAGAAAAGCCACAGGTTGCCAACCTTTTTAAAGAATATAAAAATCAATTTCAGGAAGATTATGATATTAAAATTGAAGACAATTTTGATGTATCTGCTCCTGCACTGAAAAAAAACTCAAAAGTTTTTAAAAGTGTGATCAAACTTGATAAAAATTTTCATATCTATATTCACGGAGACAAAGAACTTATTACCAAAGGTTATGACCAGGAAAATGAAATGAATTTTTACAAGTTATACTATAAAGAAGAAAGCTAATCTAATTGATAATGAAATTTTAATTTCCAACTAAATTAATGAAGGACAATTTGGATTCATTATATAGTATAGCCTGGCGAAGGCTCAAAAAGAACAAAATTGCTATGGCAGGTTTGTTCTTTATATTATTAGTTATGATTGTATCTATTCTTGGCTATCTTATAACTCCGGATTCTACTCCTTTTGCAAATGATCAATTACTTGAAATAGCAGCAAAAAAGCCCGGCTTTAAAATTAAAATGCTGTTGATACCCAAAGAAAATAGAATTTATAAAAAGAACCTTCTCAGGGAAATGTTATATGGCAGCTTTTCTCAGTATAAATCAATACCTGTTAATGATGACTATAAAATAAATGATAATGTTATTACATATTCCGAATATACAGGCGAAAAACCGGTTATCAGTGATCTTAAAACAATCCGAATAAGCCAAAATGGATATTCCCAAATAATTACCAAAAGATTTTTTCTTGGTACTGATCGTTATGGCAGAGATGTTTTAAGCCAATTAATAATCGGAGCAAGAGTATCTCTTTCCGTTGGCTTCATCTCTGTCTTTATATCATTAATAATAGGAATTACAATGGGCGCTCTGGCAGGATTTTACAGAGGTTGGGTAGATAATCTGATATTATGGATAATTAACGTAGTATGGTCAATACCCACAATGTTACTTGTAATTGCAATAACTTTTGCTTTAGGTAAAGGATTCTGGCAGGTATTTATAGCAGTAGGACTTACTATGTGGGTTGAAGTAGCCAGAGTAGTTCGCGGCCAGGTACTTAGTATAAGAGAAAAAGATTATATTGAAGCTGCACGTGCTCTGGGTTTTTCAGATTTAAGAATTATAACAAGACATATATTGCCCAATGTCTATGGTTCAGTCATTGTGATTTCAGCAGCAAATTTTGCATCAGCAATTTTAATAGAGGCAGGTCTGAGTTTTCTGGGAATTGGAGTTCAGCCACCAATGCCATCATGGGGAACTATGATAAAACAACATTATTCATACCTACTACTTGATGTTCCATCACTTGCAATAATTCCCGGTCTTGCCATAATGTTATTAGTTTTATCTTTTATGCTTTTGGGTAATGGTCTAAGAGATTCATTTGATCCCAAATATATTAATTGATATTTTTTTTATCTGTGTTATTTTTTTTTTTTATTTTTAGAAAAAATTTAATTTAATTTAATAAATACATAAAACAATGAAAAATAAATACTTGTTTGCTTTTCTCTTTGCATTTATTGCGATAAGTACAACTGCTTTTTCACAGATAAACTGTGGAACAAAAGATCAGATTAAGCAATTCATGGCATCAGAAACGTATTTTGTAGATGATCTTGCAAGAAATAAATATAATGATGCAGTAGATAAAGTTCTTGATTCCTGTTGGTCAGTTACCAGTGCAGACAAAATGACCCCTGAAGAATTTGAAAAACAATTCAATAATAAAAAGTTTTCTTTTGTTTATTTATCTGTCAATACAA
>JAUZOY010000340.1 GCA_030706235.1 Bacteroidota bacterium
AATAGTTGCAGGTGCAATTCAGGACAATGATCGTGGAACTATAATAGGTCGTCGTTCCTTTGGTAAAGGATTAGTTCAGGAACAGGTAAATCTTAATGATGGTTCAGCTTTACGTCTGACTGTTGCCAGATATTATACTCCATCAGGCAGATGTATTCAGAAATCATATAAGGATGGAGTAGAAAAGTACTATTCAGATTTTTACAAACGTTTTTCCGATGGAGAACTGATTTCTAAAGATAGTATACAGATTCCTAAAAATCAGAAATTCAGGACATCTAAAGGAAAAATTGTGTATGGTGGCGGTGGTATTATGCCGGATGTTTTTGTCCCTTTTGATACATCTGAATACACCGATTATTACAATAAACTTCACAATCAGGCTATAATCTATCAGTTTGCATTTGATTATGCAGATAAAAACAGAGCTGCTATAAATCATTATAAAGGTTTTGAAGACTTCAATCGAAACTTTAATGTTACTGATAAAATGTTTGAGGATTTGGTAATTTATGCAGAAAAGAACAAGATTCCGCGTAATACTAAACAAATTAAAATTTCATCGCACCAGATTAAAGTTCAGTTTAAGGCATATATTGCAAGAGCAATTTATGGCAATGAAGGTTTTTATCCTGTAATATTCCAAATTGATAACACTCTTAAAAAAGCGTTGCAGACTATTAATAAAATGTAATTCAGGGGTGATTATGTCTTTGTTAAATAATTAATTAATCTGTTTTGAATAAAAAACTTTTAATAGCATATACTTCTTCAGTCCTCTCCATGCTTATATGGAGCCTTTCATTTATTTGGGCAAAGATTGTATTTCAATATTATCATCCTATTACAACTGTTACTTTAAGATTACTGATATCCTCTATATTTCTAATAATTGTAATGCTGATAATAAAAAAAATACAGAAGATAAAGAAAGAAGATATCAAATGGTTTCTTCTTTTGGCATTTTTTGAACCTTTACTTTATTATACTTTTGAGGGATACGGATTAAAAAGAGTATCTTCAACTATCGGAGCACTTGTAGTGTCAACTATTCCGGTATTTACCCCTTTTGTGGCTTTCATGCTTTTCAGGGAGCGTCTTAGCTTAACGAATAAGATAGGTTTGATACTGTCTTTCGTTGGGATTGTAATTATGATTGTTGATAAAAATCTCTCATTTTCTGCTTCCCCGGTAGGAGTAATGCTGCTTTTTTGCGCTGTTGCTTCTTCCGTTTCATATACAATGGTTCTTAAAAATCTTTCACACAAGTACTCTATATTAAATATAGTGTTATGGCAAAACATTTTTGGATTTCTTTTCTTTTTACCATTGTTTTTTATTAACGACTATAGCCATTTTATTACAGTAATACCCGATTTCAGATTGATCTCAAACTTGATTAAATTAGCTGTTTTTGCTTCTTCTGTTGCATTTATATTTTATGCAATATCAGTTCGTGATCTTGGCGTTTCAAAAACAAATCTTCTTATTAATACCATTCCTGTATTTACAGCTTTTTTCTCTTATTTTATATTATCAGAAGTGTTTACTCTTAATAAAATATTGGGAATAATAATAGTTCTTGCTGGTATTTTTATATCAGAATTAATTTCAGGTAAAAAATAATTGATTACAATAGATTGATTGATAATGTATTAATTATAAAACCGCAACGTAATACCCTGTACTACATTGCGGTTTTATAATTAAAGAATAAATTTTAAAGATTTAACTATAAAAGTTCATTTGCAAGATTAGCAAGTTCGCTTCTTTCACCTTTCTCAAGTGTTACATGAGCATAAATCGGATGTTTCTTTATTTTGTCAATCAAATATGAAAGTCCGTTACTTTGTGAGTCCAGGTAAGGAGTATCAATTTGGTGAATATCACCTGTAAAAATAATTTTAGTGTTTTCTCCGGCTCTGGTTATAATTGTTTTGACTTCATGTGGTGTAAGGTTCTGAGCTTCATCAACTATAAAACAAATATTTGAAATGCTTCTACCTCTGATATAGGCCAGGGGTGTGATTACAAGCTTTTCTGTTTCAACCATATCATGAATAAGTTTAAATTCTTTATCGTTTTCAGAATACTGATTTTGAATAAATTTCAGATTATCCCACAATGGTTCCATATATGGGTTCAATTTAGATTTTATATCACCAGGGAGAAACCCAATATCTTTGTTACTTAGAGGAACAATAGGTCTAGCAAGATATATCTGTTTAAATTCTTTTTTTTGTTCCAAAGCGCCGGCAAGAGCAAGCAAAGTTTTTCCTGTTCCTGCGATACCCTGTAATGTAACTAGTTTTACGGCTGGATTAGTAATTGCATGAAGTGCAAAAACCTGTTCTGAATTTCTTGGACTTATTTTAAAGACAGGTCGTTTTTCAATTCTTTCAATATGATTTGTAGCAGGATTGAAGTATGCAAGTACTGAATTATTTGCGCCTTTAATTATATAATAATGATTTGGAATTGGTTTAGAGAATCCAAGGGCTTCGGGTTCGCAATAACCTTTCTTATATATCATATCAATAGTGTCATCACTAACATTGTCAATTGTAGTATTTCCATTGTACAATTCTTCAATATTCTGGACCTTATCAGTCTTATAATCTTCAGCTGCAATATTAAGAGATTTAGCTTTAA
>JAUZOY010000341.1 GCA_030706235.1 Bacteroidota bacterium
ATGCGGAGAAATTTCAAGACGAAGTCGTGGAACCCCCAGAATTGCAAATGCATTGCTTAGAAGAGTAAGGGATTTTGCTCAAATAAAAGGTGACGGTGTAATTGATCTTGAAATTGCAAAATATGGATTGAAAGCTTTGAACGTAGATGAGCATGGACTTGATGAAATGGATAATAAAATACTTTCAACAATAATTGATAAGTTTAAAGGTGGTCCGGTTGGAATATCAACAATTGCTACAGCAGTATCAGAAGAAGCCGGAACAATTGAAGAGGTTTATGAACCATTCCTGATTCAGGAAGGCTATCTTGTCCGGACTCCAAGAGGAAGAGAAGCAACGGAGCTTGCTTTTAAACATCTCGGAAGAATGTTTGCTCATTCAAATCAGTCAAAACTGTTTTAGTTTATAAAGTTGAAAGTGAATTTTTAATTATTTAGAAACTGTTTTGAATTATAAAAAAGAATTATATGAAGCTGAAAATTAATCCCTCACCCCCAACCCCTCTCCCAAATGAGAGGGGTGTAAAAACTTATTTATCAAACTATGAGCTCAGAAATAGAATACATCAAATAGTTTTTGAAAATAAAATCATAACAATTTCTTAAAATTATATGATTAACTTTTACTCTCCATTCAGAATTGACCATTGAAGAAGTTTATTAAAAACAAATACACAATTCTCCATATAATACTCTTGTTATTGGCTATTACAAAAACAGGGGCTCAGAATATAAAGATCTGTGTTGCTTCTGATCTTCATTTTTTTGATAAAAGTTTATTGGTCAAAGATGGAAAAGCATTCAGAGATTATCTGAATGCTGACAGGAAAATGCTTTTGGAAAGTGAACCTATTTTAAAAGCTTTGATTGATACAATATTATTTGAAAATCCTGATATATTTATCGTGTCAGGAGATTTAACTAAAGATGGCGAAAAACAGAGCCATATAAAAGTTGCAGGATATCTCAGAAAGCTGAAGGATGCGGGTATAAAAGTATTTGTGGTACCGGGCAATCATGATATTAATAATCCTCATGCATTAAAATATAATGGAGACTTAACAACATCAGTTCCATCTGTTACACCTTTGGAATTTGACAGTATATATTCGGAATTCGGATATGGAAATGAATCGGAAAAGGATAAAAATTCTTTGAGTTATGCGACAAATCCAATAGAAGACATTGAGATTCTTGCAATTGATGCCTGCAAATATGATAGTAATTATGTTAAGAAAACCAATGTTACAGGAGGAAGATTGAGAAGCTCGACTTTAGACTGGCTTGTGAATAAATCGGAGGAAGCGTCAAGAGAAAATAAACTGTTAATAGGAATAATGCATCATGGTATGCTTGAGCATTTTGGAGGTCAGAAGAATTTATTTAAGGATTATGTGATTGATGATTATGCGAATGTGTCGGATAAGTTGGCGATGGCAGGGTTAAAGATCGTATTTACAGGACATTTCCATGCTCAGGATATAGTAGGTAGGGTAACTAAAAACGGTTATCATTTGTATGATATTGAAACAGGCTCAGCAGTTACTTTCCCATGTCAGTACAGAGTAATAAATCTGACAAAGGATAAAAAGTTTGAGGTAGCAAGTAAAAGCATTGACAGAATAGAATATAATACAGGAGGAAAATCATTGACTGAATATTCTCTTGATTTCACAAAAACAGTTATGCCGGGTATTATTTTAAATACTTTAACAGCAGAGCCAAATAATATGCCATGGTTTCTTGCAACATATGTGGAACCTGCTTTGACTGAAACAATGATTGCGCATTATGCCGGGGATGAAAAAAATCCTTCAGAAAATGTAATTTCAAAAATGAATTATCTGAAGAATATCAGTTCAACTGCAGTATTGGGAATTGCTATGGACTCAATCTGGCATGACCCTCTGCCTTCAGATCTGAATACCAATATTGATTTGAGTAACATGAATAATGGAATATTAAGTAAAGAAGAATTTGAGAAAATAAAGATTTTTCCCAATCCTGTAAAAAATGGGTTAACAATAGTAAATTCAGATGCTCATTTAAATGGATTATTGATTAGTCTGAAAGATGTTGAAGGAAAGGAACTTATAAATAAAATCTGTAATGATAAATTATCAAATCTGGATATGTCACGCTACGGGAATGGAATGTATATATTAAGCATAAAGGGTAAGAATTTGGATTTTAGGAAAAAGATTGTTAAAAATTAGATATTCTTTCTAAAACTCTACAGCTTTTTGCTGATAAATTTTTCCGTTAATGTTCAGCCTTATGAAATATATTCCTGAAGGATAACCTGATTTTTGTGCACTGAAATTTACTTTGTAGCTACCCTTATTCAGAATTCCGTCAGTCAGAGTTTTTATTTTTTCACCAATGATATTGAAAACTTCAATCTTTACATTTGAAATTTCGGGCAACTGATAGTTTATTGTTGTATTCTGACTATACGGGTTTGGATAAATAATAAGATTCGGACCTTCATAACTTATCTGATTAACAGTTGTAAATTCTTCATCGTTTTTATTGTTACCGATTGTTTTAAACCTGTTTATTCCTGAGTATTCAGAGTTGTTCTGGTTAC
>JAUZOY010000342.1 GCA_030706235.1 Bacteroidota bacterium
TGTAAAAATATCAGGAGAAGTGTACCAGTAATTATCACCAAAAGTGTACCAGTGCAAAGATAAAAAAATATAATATAATTAAATTAATATCATTACCACCACAACTAATGTTGGAATGGGAAATAACTCGAAGAGTTATTCTCATTTCAACATTTTTCTTTTTTTGCTTCTTTTTTTCTTTGTTGAAAACTTCTAAATTGTTAATAACTAAATTCATTTACTTTCTTGGATTAATTGTTATCATTTTTTACCATAAGATTTTTAATTCTATAACTGTTGCCGGTTATTTTGATTATTATAGCGTGATGAACAATCCTGTCTATTATAGCAGAGGCTATTACCATATCGCCAAATAAATTACCCCAGTCTTCAAAATTCCTATTTGTTGTAATTATCAATGAACCATTTTCATATCTACTACGGATTACTTCAAAAAAATCATCGTTCCCGTTTTGTGGAAGTTTCTTAAATCCAAGTTCATCAATGATTAAAAGGTCTGTTTCCTTAATTTTCTTTATAAATTTTATGAAAGTTCCATCAGCTCTACTTATGTTTAGTTTTTCAATCAGAGTATTGGCATGGATAAAAATAACTTTAAAATCCTGTTTTATTGCTTCCAGACCAATTGCATTAGCTAAATGAGTCTTTCCTACTCCTGGTTTTCCCATAAGTACTATATTATGTTTTTCCCTTATAAAGCGACAAGATGCAAGATCATAAATAAGTTTTTTATCCAGTTCAGGTTGATAACTAAAATCATAATTGTCGATTGTTTTAGTGTAAGTCAGTTTAGAGTCTATTAATCTCTTTTTATAAGAATTAGATCTTCTTGATGATAGTTCGTCTTCAAGGATCATATCCAGAAAATCCAGATAGCTGATTTGATTAGATAATGCATATTCATTCCGGATATGCAGAGACCCGGCAGCTGCGCCCATTCTCATTTGTTTTAATTTTGACTTTATTCTTTCCATTTTAATTAAAATATTGATGTAAATATAAATTGAAGCTTGTTTATTAATCCGTCATATATACTTAAATTGTGGTTATAACCTCCGTTTGTCTGTTTGTTTTCAGGTATTTTTTCATCTGTTTCATAAGTCCTGTTTTCGCATATGTTCTTTACTGTCTGATAACTATACGCCTGGTAATTCAAAGCTCTTTTACAGGCTTTATCTATAACCTGATTATTATATCGTTTTTGTAAATGAATCAGTCCACTTACCATTCTATACCAATTATAGGGATGATGTTTTTCAAGAGCTTCCATAAATAATACTGCATGATCTCCTATGGATTGTATATTCTGAAGATAGTATTCCCTGTCTTTTTTCTGTTTATATGGTGGTTTATGACTTTCATTTGTTATATAATTACCTTCTGAAGTACTTATCTGATGAAGTGCTATTTGTTCTGTTCCCTTATAAATCCTTAATACACTTCCATTACTTTCTATCCTAACCATTTCTTTTGCATACTGATAAGGAACAGAGTAATAATTATATCGATAGTTTATATGGGCTAAACTATTGACATTGCGATGTCCTATGTCTAGAATCTCAAACCTATGTGAAGGTAATGGTAATAACATAGGTTTCTCTTCTTGAGCGAATACATTAAAAGGTATTTTCCGGGTTGTTCCATGTAATCTTTTATTGCAAATATTATCATTCCAATTTTTAAATTCCTTTTCCGCTTGATAATAATCACGGTGTTCAAGACCTTTAAGAAAGTTGTTTTTTGCATATTTAATCCCTGATTCTACTTTCCCCTTATCCTGTCCTCTGCGTGGTCTGGCTGTAATTCCGCTACTTCCATAATGAGATAATAACTGTGCATATTGATGCTGAAATTCTGGTTCGTAGAAATCTACTTTTAATACACCTGATTTTAAATTGTCAATTTTTACTGTTTTAGAAACTCCTCCAAAATATTCAAATGCCTTTATATGACATAATAAAAAGGTTGATATTCTTTGGTCTGCCACAAAACAATAATATGCATAGCGACTATTTGACAATATCATACTAAAGCACCAGACTTTCACTTTTTTACCATCTTTTTCAAATAGTCCAAAATATCCAAAATCAACCTGTGCCTCTTCTCCTGGTAAGTTATTTACTGGTATATAAACTTCTCCCTTACCTGCAAATAATTTTACATATCGGGATACACTGGGGTAAGATATTTCTACCCCTCTAGAGACTAATCTCTGATGAATTGCTTTTGCTGTTAATCCATTTTCAAGATATTTTTCAATATCATCACGATATATTTCAAGCTTTTTTATCTTATTGATCGGTCCGGCTTCATACTTTCCTTCTGAAATACGTCTAAGTATTTCTTTTACTGATTTTCTGTGGATACCTAATTCTTTTGAAATCTTGCGTAGACTGTATCCTTTTTCTTTTAATGTCTTTACTGAATAATACATACCAACTCTTAGCATTGTGTCCCATTTTTAAGTTCTGGAACAGGTTTATACTTATTTTGAGTGGTACAGTTTTAGTGATTTTATGTGGTACACTTTACGTGATATTTAACA
>JAUZOY010000343.1 GCA_030706235.1 Bacteroidota bacterium
AGTACTGAGCGTTTTTTGGCCAGTTTAAAAAGACAAAGTTATAAAGACTATAAAGTTGTTATTATAAACGATGGTTCTACAGATAATACTGAATTATATTTAAATAATTTCTATCCTGAAGTTAAAATTGTCAAAGGGAATGGCAATCTATTTTGGGGAGGAGCCATTAATTTAGGATTGGATTATATTGAAGGTCTATTGAGCAAGGATGATATATTGGCATTTGCGAATAATGATATAGAATTCGAGGAATATACAATTGAAAATATTTTACATTATTATTTAAATAATAAAAATGCAGCTTATCACCCCGTGACCGTCAATAAAGATTGGATTTGTGAATCATCGGGATCAATTGTTATGAATTGGATATTCTTTATTTCGCGACATCCATATCGCAATAATACTTACAGAAGTATAAAAGGATCCAAACCGGAGAGAGTTGATTTTGCAACGGCACGGTTTTTATTATTTAATCCTGAAGTATTAAAATATGTTAACCGTATTGATACCAAAAATTTTCCTCACTATGGAGGAGATAATGATTTCTCAATAAGTTTAAAAAAACATAAAATTTTAACTTATGTTATTCCCTCAAGTGTTTGTATTTTAGATACGACTACCACAGGTAATAACCCGAAAGTGATAAAAAGCATTTCTTCCTTTATAAAAAGTCTGAGCTCTATTAAATCAACAAATAATCTGAGAGTGAGATTTGCAATAGGAAAGAAACACTGTCCAAAGAAATATTTACTATTTTATTATATCTCTGTATTATTACAGATAGTAATTCTAAATATCCGAAAAAAATGAAAATAAGTGTAATTTGCCCTGTATATAACGAAGAAAAATACATAGCAGATTGTATTAATTCTCTTTTGGCTCAGGATTTTTCATGGGATGAATCCGAGATTTTCTTTATTGATGGAATGAGTACTGATAATACCCGAAATATTATAACAAATATCGCACAAGATTATAAATTTATATATTTACTTGATAACCCCAAAAGAATTACCCCAACTGCTTTAAATATCGGGATTAAAAAATCAAAAAATTATATTGTATTCCGTATTGATGCTCATACTAAATACCCATCGAATTATTTTTCTATTCTTTCAGATTACCTTATCAAACTAAAGGCGGATAATGTTGGTGGCGTTTGTAGAACCTTACCAGGTGGAAAAGGAATAATTCCCTCATCAATTGCCAAAGCAATGACTTCTCTTTTTGGAATGGGTACATCTCTTTTTAGAATTGGAGCAACTGAAATCAAAGAAGTTGATACTGTTCCATTTGGTTGTTTCAATCGGGATATTTTTAAAAAGCTGGGTTATTTTGATGAACAGATGATTCGAAATCAAGATGATGAATTTAATGGTAGAATAATAAAAAATGGAGGCAAAATCTTTTTAATTCCACAAGTCGTCATAGATTATTTTGCAAGGAAAGAAATTAGAAAAATGTCATTAATGTTTTATCAATATGGATTATACAAACCATTGATTATAAAGAAATTAGGTAGGCCAGTAACTATGCGTCAGTTTTTTCCTCTTTTTTTCATTCTTTGGATTTTTATTGGCTGTTTGTTGAGCTTTATTTATAACGGTATTTTTTTGCTTTATTTTAGCATTCTTATTATATATCTTTTATTAGCTTTTTCCTATTCTTTAAAATTAAGCAGTGATTTTTTGCAGTTTTTATTCTTACCTGTTATATTCTTTATTATTCACATAAGTTATGGATTTGGGTATTTTGTTGGGATACTAAAGATTCTAATTTAAAAATTTGATTTAGATTTAATTATCGATGTATGATTAAACGTATTTCTGATATATTCATTTCTATTATTGGATTAATCTTATTCTCCCCCTTATTAATTATACTCTCCGTGTTTATTTATTTAGAAGATCACGGCAATGTATTTTTTGTGCAGTCTCGTGTTGGTCTTCATGGAAAATTGTTTAAGCTGATTAAATTCAGAACAATGACTCCAACACTAAATGAGAAAAAGAACCCAATTGACTTGGGAATAAGAAGCAGGGTCACTCATGTGGGTCTTATTCTTCGGAAAACAAAATTGGATGAATTACCTCAATTATTTAACGTTCTTAAAGGTGAAATGTCGATTGTTGGCCCTAGGCCAGAAGTTCCTCAGTTTATGGAATATTACCCTGAAAAATGGGCAAGTGTCCTTAGGGTTAAGCCCGGAATTACGGATTACGCATCTATTGAATTTAGAAATGAAGAGGAGATCCTTATTAAATCTCCAAATCCACAAAGAACTTATATTGAAGAAATACTACCGCAAAAACTTCATTTTTATGAGAAATATCAAAAAGAGCATAATTGTATCTCTGATTTTAAAATAATTTTAAAGACATTATATGTTACTATTTTTAAATAAAATATAAATGAATATTCCTTTTTCGGTTGTATCAGTAAATGGTAATGAATTAAAATATATCACAGAAGTTCTTGAAAGTGGATGGCTGACAACCGCATCCAAGACTATCTCTTTTGAAAAAAAAAT
>JAUZOY010000344.1 GCA_030706235.1 Bacteroidota bacterium
TAATTAAAACATTAATATTTTTTTATAAAATAATGTATTAATAAACCTGAGTTCGATTAATTTTTTATTAATTATTCTCCCAGTGAATTGTGAATGGTGAATTGATGAAAGTAAGGGTGGGTCTTAATGAGATTACAATGAGAATACATATATTATACAATGAGTATAGTAGAATTTTGGGAAGGGAATACGGTGTATTTAGGTATTGAAATGCGTAAAATCAACCCAAGGTCAACCCAAGGTCAACCCAAGGTCAACCCAAGGTCAATCTAAGTAGAAACTCATCGGTTACAAAAGATAAAAAAAGGACCAAAATAACTGCCACTATATACAGGTGTGAGAAAAGAAAGAAATTTTCTGTATTTGTTTGAACTTAATGAAATTAACAATCGGAGTCAGGTTAATATAAACTTATGCATAATTTAACCTTTTTTGTACCAGTATAGGCCATGATAGAAATAATAAAAAGGATTTCCTGAGTACCATGATGCTATTAACAGCTTTTTTAATCCTTTTAATAAAGTATGGTTTTTAATATCATTGAAAGCAGATTCTCCTATACGTTTATGAATAAGATTTCTAAGAAACCTCCTATGAACCAGACTCAAATCTTTATTGTTCATATGATGTTTAATCACCCTGACTTTCCACCAAAGAAATTTTTCAGAATCTGCACAAATTCCACTTCCATGACGACGATATAATGCCATATCCCCCGGAGTATGAATATATACAGGTTTATTAATGGCAAATCTTACATAAAGATCCCAATCTTCATAGTTTTTAAAAGATTCTGAAAAAAAACCCCAACGTTTAAAACATAAAATGCGAAATAAAAAAACATGCATTGGAGTAATCATTTTTGTTCCAAAATTATAAATATAATCATCAAGAGGATTACCTATCAATGTATCTCTTTCAGTATATACAAATAAGTTATCCGGGTCATCATTGTTAAATGCTTTATAGTTTGAATAAACAATGTCTGCATTAGGATTATTTATAAAAGCTTTTATTTGTGTTTGAAATTTTTCAGTAGAAATTAAATCATCAGCATCAAGCAATTGTATAAATTCACCTTTTGCTTCTTTCAAACCGGTATTTCTGGATGCAGGTAACCCTTTATTTTGTTGAAAAATATATCTGAAACGACTGTCACGCGCAATAAATCTTTCGGCAACCTCCTTAGTATTATCTGTTGAACCGTCATCCACGATTATGCATTCCCACTTAGAATATGTTTGATTGAGGATACTTTCCAGTGCCTCTGAAAGAAAACATGCATAATTATAACATGGAACAATTACAGAAATTAACATAAATTAAGAATATTGCTGTTTTTTTATGTTTATCATAAGCAACGCAAAAGTAACAAAAAAGATTGCATATTGATTTTCAATTTAAAATTTATAAATTATCTAGAAATACATTAATAATTTTTACATGTTATAAAAAATAAATGTAAGTTTGTGAAATGAAATTAATAACACTATAACATAAAAACATAATTAATAATAAATATGGAAAATTATTTCAAAGAATGTTTTAAAGAAATTTTAAGCCAGATTAAAGACTATGATATAAGAGAAAAAACTCTTAAAACATGGATTGTAGCCGCAAAAGAAGGCGGTTGGACTAAACCTGAAGAACTTGAAAAAATGCCATTTACATTATTAACTGATTGCAGAGGAATTAACCTTATCGAGCATACTATTGCCGTAACTAAAGGTGCTGTTGGACTTGCCCGTGCTATAGAATCTTCATATAAACCTCCATTTGAAATAAACTATGATTTTTTGTGGGCAGGTGGATTGCTTCATGATGTAGGTAAGCTTACTGAATTTGAACTTGTTGATGGCCAATACAGAAAAAGTTTTGCCGGAAAATGCACAAGACATCCTATATCAGGTGCAATCTTAGCAGCTAAAAATGGATTACCGAATGAAATAATCAATATAATCGGATGTCATGCAAAGGAAGGAGATGGCAGACCTAAAAGAATAGAAACAATTCTAATTCATCAGGCTGACTTTGCTACCTTTGACCCCATGGTTATGTTAAGATCTGATACACTTATAGTATAGAATAGCTTATTTATTGCAATCTAATCCCATAAGACATAATTCTTTATACTGTCTGATTAAATAATAATTTAGAAATTTGAAATTTTAATTTATACATGAATTTAATTGAAAAGATTTTAGCCAAACATTCCGGTAAAGAAGTTGTTAATCCGGATGATATAATAGATATATTTATTGATGCAAGAATGGCAAGAGATTTTGGAGGAGCAAATGTAGTTAAAAATATTGAAGATAACAATTTAAGTATTGCTGATCCGACAAAAACATTTTTCACCTTTGATTGTAATCCAACCGGATCAGATCAGAAATATGCTGTTAATCAGCATATTTGCAGATTATACGCCAGGGAAAACGGTATAAGGGTTTTTGATATTGACAAAGGGATCGGCACCCATCTAATGATAGATCAGGGAATA
>JAUZOY010000345.1 GCA_030706235.1 Bacteroidota bacterium
GAATCTGGTTGCAAACCCCTACCCTTCCCCTATTGACTGGTATGCTGCTTCCGGATGGACTAAAACTAACGTTGACGATGCTATTTATTTCTTCAGTCCAACCAGTACATACTATGGTCAATACAATTCTTATGTTAACGGAATATCATCAGGAAATGGGGCTTCAAATATCATTCCTGCTATGCAGGCTTTCTTTGTCAAATGTAATAATCCCGGTGGTTCAGGATTAATTCAATGTGACAACCGTGTCAGAACAAATCAGCTTAATCCGACATTCTATAAATCTGGAAACGAAAGCAAAAAAATCATTCGTCTGGATGCTAATAACTCTGGTTATAAGTTTTCTGATCAGATTGTGATTTACTTTGATAAAAATGCTACTATGGGCTTTGATCATAACTTTGATGCTTATAAACCAATGAATAATGATATTTCTATTCCTAACTTCTATTGTAAGCTATCTAAAGACATCAATCTTTCAATCAATGCTCTCCCGTTTTTAACTGAAGACAAAACTATTCCTCTTGGCTTCAGAGCAATGAAATCCGGAACTTTTACTATTAAATTAAAAGAAATTTCCAACTTCCTTGAAGGTGAAAATGTAATACTTGAAGACACCAAAACAGGCAAAACTCAATCTCTAAAAGAAAATCCTGTTTATACTTTTACGGCAAAAGACGGTGACCCGTTTGACGGAAGATTCTTCCTGCACATTACAACTGTTAATTGCAAATCATGCAGTCTGCCTCAGTCTTTAAATGTTACAGACATTACTCCTACCAGTGCCAAACTAAACTGGTCTAGAGTTGATGGCGCTCAGGCTTATTTTGTCAGATACTGGCCTAAAAACAATCCTAATATCAAGAAAATGTATTTTGCAAAACCTGGTCAAAACTCATTTTCGGTCAACGGTCTTGAAGCAGGAAAAACTTATGAATGGCAAATTAGAGTAATGTGCGGATTGAGTAATTCTCAGGCAACAGATTTTTCTTTACCAAAAGAATTTACAACTCTAAATGGTGATTATTGTGCTGCGCCAACTAATCTCAGAGTCAGTTCTATTGGAATATCTTCTGCAGAATTATTGTGGATCGGAAATAACGGGGCAACCAAATACACAATAAGATGGAGAGAAGCCGGAAATTACTGGCATTACGCATCTGTTGCAGGTAATGTTCATTCTTTTAAGCTTGGTTGCGTAGGCTGCGATCCGACTACAAAGCTGAAATCTATCACAAGTTATGAATGGCAGATAATGTCTTATTGCAGTAACCAGAACAACTCTGAATACTCAGGAATAAACAGGTTTAAAACAATCGGTAACAATAAAAACGATGAAGAATTTACAACTGTTAATCAGATAAGTTATGAAGGTCCGAATCTTATTGTTTATCCAAACCCGTATAGTCAGAATACAACAATAAACTATCAGTTGCCCGAAATTTCAAATGTAAAGCTTGAAGTTTTCAATATCATTGGTGAAAAAATAAAAACATTGACAGATGGAATTCAAAATAAGGGTAACTACAAAACAGATTTCAGCGCACAAAAATCAGGATATCCTTCAGGAATATATTTCATAAGGCTAAACATTAACGGAAAGATTTATCAGCAAAAAGCTGTAGAGTTTTAGAAGACATATCCTGAAGGTATTCTTCTCCTGTCAGGTTTTCATATTTTAGACTATCTTTGCATTTTGCTAAGTTTCTAATATAATGTCTTTACCTAAAATATCAATCATTACCCCTTCTTTTAACCAGGGAAAATTTATCGAAGAAACGATACTTTCTGTTATTAACCAGAATTATCCTAATCTTGAATATATTATTATTGATGGAGGAAGTACCGACAATACAATTGATATTATAAAAAAATACGAAAATAAAATTTCATACTGGATAAGTGAAAAAGATAAAGGTCAATCTGATGCAATAAACAAAGGATTTAAAGTTGCTTCCGGAGAAATTATTGGGTGGTTAAACAGTGACGATTTATACCTTAGACCTGACATATCCCGTAATGATGAAAAAAGCACACTACTCTGTGTAGCAGAAGCATTTACAAAAAATCCGGAAATTGATTTGATTTATGGAGATGTAGAGAATTTCAATGATAAAGGTGAGACTGAATATTACCATGTAAATGAATTTGAGCCTCTCGATTTTCTTAAGAGAGTATCAATACATCAGCCTTCTGTTTTTTGGCGAAAAAAAATAATAGAAGAAACAGGTTATTTAGATGAAAATCTTCACTATACAATGGATTATGATCTGTGGATGAGAATATTTTTCACATATAAGACATTAAAAATCAACAAAATTATATCTAAGTTCAGAATACATAATAGTTCAAAAACAAATTCTAATCCCAAAGATATGTATATGGAATACAGGAAAGTCTTTTCAAGATTTATTTGTTCCATAGAAAAAACAAAATATATTGAACTATTAAAAGAATTGAGGATTTATGATAATTCTGAAA
>JAUZOY010000346.1 GCA_030706235.1 Bacteroidota bacterium
TATTATAATTATTTAATATATCTATAGTATTAGGATCAGTTGACCCATCATTAACAATAATAATTTCAAAATCCTGAAAAGTTTGATTTAGAATACTATCAACCGCTTCATCAAGATATTCACCTTGATTGTAGCAAGGTATTATCACACTTACCTTCGGCATGCTCAACTCCGTCTACTTCATATAAAATTATTTTTCTATTAAACATTATACTTTATATAATAATCTTAATCCATCATTTAAAGCTGTATTTAAGTAAAATATATTTGCTATAATTTTATAATAACAGCTTATTATAGAGAGGATATAAATGAGTATTTTAATCACAGGTGGAGCTGGATATATTGGCAGCCATTTAGTCAAGCTATTGGGAGAAAAGGCTGAAGATCTGATTATTATTGATAATTTTTCCACTGGCAATAAAAATTCAGTTTTATACGGAAATATTATTCAAGCTGATCTTAATGATACTAATCAAATAGAAGAAATCTTCAAAAACTATAATTTTGACACTGTTGTTCATTTTGCAGCATCAATTGTAGTTCCTGAATCAGTATCAAATCCTCTCAAATATTATATGAACAATACTGTTAATACTACAAACTTACTCAATTTATGTACAAAATATAAAGTTAATAAGTTCATTTTTTCATCAACTGCGGCAGTATATGGAGAAGTTGACGAAAAACCTGTTTCGGAAAAACATCCAGCTATTCCTATTAATCCATATGGAAGAAGCAAATTAATGAGTGAACAGATTATTAAAGATCTGGCTAATGCTAATAAAAATTTCAAATATGTGATATTGAGATATTTTAATGCAGCAGGAGCGAATGCAGAAAATAAAATTGGACATAAATTTCCAAATGCAACTCACCTAATCAAAGTAGCCGCAGAAACTGCATCTGGAAAAAGAGACATTATCTCTATATATGGTACAGGCTATAATACTCCGGATGGAACCTGCGTAAGAGATTATGTACATGTTGATGATTTAGCCAGAGCTCACGTAAAAGCAATAAATTATCTTAATAATAACGAAAGTGATACTTTTAACTGCGGTTATGGTGTAGGGTACAGTGTCAAAGAAGTTATCGACACAATGAAAAAAGTTAGTGGATATGATTTTAAAGTTAATTATGCTGACAAAAGACAGGGAGATCCTGCGATTGTAATTTCTGACAGTACAAAAATCATGGAAAAAATGGGCTGGATTCCAAAATACAATAACCTTGAATATATATGCCAAACAGCATTAAACTGGGAAAAATCAAATTAAATACGTATATTTAATGAAAGAGTCGGATTTATAATATGAAATTATTAAACAATATTCTTTATTCAATTGGAAAAATAGTCGGAAAAAACTTTCCTGCTGAAAATAAATCACAATTGTTTTTCTTTTTTGAAAATTATTGGGTAGGTGGAGCTGAAAAAGTTCATGCAGATATTTTAGAAACTGTTAGCGAAGAATTCAAACCCTGGGCTATTTTTAAAAGAAATAGCAATAGTAAAGGTTTTAAATATTTGTTTGAAAGACACTCTTTAATGATTGATATTACAGATTATTATAATTATTTGACCAGACCTATCTTAGTAGGCTTCTGGGCCGGATTTATCAACAAGCATAAAAATCCGACAGTTTTTTGCAGTAATACGTTTTTCGGATACGAAGTAATTGAAAAATTAGAAGATCATGTAAGATTTATCGACTTAATTCACAATTTAAAATTCTGTAACCCTCTAAAAACTTTTAAAATAGCTCATAAATTTTATGCGCGTGTAGTTATTGACCATAATACACTTAATAATCTTACAGAATTTTACGATCAATATAAAATTAATCCTGAAGCTAAAAATAAAATCATATTGATTTCTAATAAAACCTATATCCCATCATATTACGAAAAACCATCCAAAGATATTTTAAATATATTATATATTGGCAGATACCAACCTGAACTAAAACGTACTAACTTATTATTCGAAGTTGCCCAAAAATGTCAGACTGAAAATCTACCTGTAAAATTTAAATTTGTTTCAGATGTTGATGAAAAAGATATAGATCCTGCTTTATTGAAAAATTGTGAATTTCCTGGAATGAGTAAAGATACAGAAAAAATCAACGAAATTTATAAAGAATCTGACGCTTTATTTCTATTATCAAAGTCAGAAGGATTTCCAATGGTAATAATGGAAGGAATGGCTTACGGAGTTGTGCCTGTTGTAACAGATGTTGGAGGTATTCCTTACCGTATTAAGCATATGAAAAATGGCCTAATAATTAACAACAACGATAATGACAAAATACTTATTGAAGAAGCCTTTAATAATCTAAAATTGTTGTTAAATGACAGAAATCAACTAAAGCAATTATCCCAAAATGCTTATAATTATGCTAAAGAGAATTTTAATGGTGATAATTTCAGAGAAAAATATAGAAAAATACTGCTAGATTCATAAGAAACTAAAA
>JAUZOY010000347.1 GCA_030706235.1 Bacteroidota bacterium
TAAAGCCTGTTTAAGGAAAGCCGAAGGAACGGCAAGAATAATAGTATCTGAATTTTCAATCACCCAGATCAAATCAGTAGACAGAGAAAGAAAATTATTATCAAATTGAATTGAACTCAGGTAATTAGGATTATGATTAAAGTTGATAATATAATTTACACTTTCCTCATTTCTTAACCACCAGTTGATATGGTTTGAGTTTCCTGTTAATATTTTTGCAATTGCGGTTGCCCAACTGCCTCCCCCAATTAGACCTATTCTGTTCATTAACGAATAAATATTTAATTAAAGTTACTAACTTATAAAAAGTCAGTAACTTTTAAAATCTATGAAAAGTAAGTAATTAAATGTTCTATAGAGAAACGGAAATAAAATGATTTTAGTTTTTAGGTTTCATCTGAGGGAAGAACAAAACGTCCTGAATGCTGTTTGAATTTGTCATAATCATTGCAAGACGATCAATACCAATTCCAAGACCGGCTGTCGGAGGCATTCCGTACCCAAGAGCATTGAGGAAATCTTCATCAAGTACCATAGCTTCAGGATCGCCCCTACGTCCAAGTTCAAGCTGTTCTTCAAAACGTTTTCTCTGATCAATAGGATCATTCAATTCGGAAAAAGCATTGCATAATTCCTTACCATTGCAAATAGCTTCAAAACGTTCTACAAGTCCTTCTGCAGACCTGTGTTTTTTTGCAAGCGGAGACATTTCTACAGGATAATCAGTAATAAATGTTGGTTGGACTAGATTAGCCTCACACTTTTCGCCGAAAATCTCATCAATAATCTTACCTCTGCCTAATTTTTCATCACAAAAGACACCTAACTGGTTAGCAGTAGCCCGAAGTTGATTCTCATCCATTTTTGAAATGTCAATACCGGTAAAATGCTGTATTGCTTCATACATAGTAAATCTTTTCCAAGGGCGTTTGAAGTCTATTTGTTTATCACCTACGGTAATGACAGTAGATCCGTGCAAATTAACAGCTATTCTTTCAACCATTTCTTCAACAAGATCCATCATCCAGTTGTAATCTTTATAGGCAACATACAATTCCATCTGAGTAAACTCAGGATTATGGAATCTGTCCATACCCTCATTTCTGAAATCTTTTGAGAATTCATAAACGCCATCATATCCACCAACTATAAGTCTTTTCAGATATAATTCATTTGCAATTCTAAGATAAAGAGGAATATCCAAAGCATTATGATGAGTTTTAAAAGGACGTGCAGCAGCGCCACCGTACATAGGTTGTAATATAGGTGTTTCAACTTCAATATATCCTTTTTCATTTAAAAACTGGCGCATTGTGTTCATCAACTGAGTTATTTTAACAAACACCTGACGGACATGAGGATTTACTATTAAATCAAGATAACGCTGACGATATCTTTGTTCCGGATCAGTAAAAGCATCATAAACCACACCATCTTTTTCTTTAACAATAGGAAGAGGCTGTAGAGATTTACTCAGAAGTACAAGACTCTTTACATGAATTGTTATTTCTCCCATTTTGGTAACAAACACAAATCCTTTAATTCCTATGATATCTCCGATATCAAGTAGCTTTTTAAATAAAGTATTGTATAAAGCTTTATCTTCATCAGGGCAAATATCATCACGTCTGACATAAATCTGAATTCTCCCTGTAGAATCAAGCAATTCAGCAAAGGAAGCATTTCCCATTATTCTACGTGACATTATTCGGCCTGCAATACTGACTTCCTGAAATAATGAATTATCTGCAGGAAATTTTTCCAATATCTCAGCACAATTTGCATTGATATCAAAAAGGTCTGCCGGATATGGGTTAATTCCAAGATTAATAATTTCTTCAAGTGATTTTCTTCTAATAATTTCCTGCTCTGTTAATTCTAATTGTTCCATGCTTTTATTAATGAATTTTTTGCAAAGTTAAAAACAAAAGTGAAAAGAAATATCAAAATATGAAAAGTTAATTAAGCTTTCTATATTGACATTCTACTTTTTGCTTCGATGCACCAAAATAATTCATTAATAAAATTTTCAGTTCTTTTTGATACTGCTTCCACATCTGCAGGATTACCTTCAATATCAAATGCATTCTGAACATATGGAACGGGAAACATTGCAGGAATAACCCATGCCCTCATCTTCCACAAAGAGAACAGCAAAGAAGTAATTACCTGCGAACCTCCGAATTGTCCATTGGAAACAGTTGCAATAGCTATAGGTTTGCGATGCCATTCATCATACAAAAGATCAATTACATTTTTCAAACTTGCAGGATAACCTCCATTATATTCAGGAGTAACCATAATAATACCATCGGCACTTTTAATTCTACCGGTAAACTCAACAACTTTTTCCGCAGGATTATTCTGGAATCTTAATCTTTCATTAAAAACAGGAAAGTTGTATTCATTTAAATCTATAATATCAATATGATACAGATTATTTTCTTCA
>JAUZOY010000348.1 GCA_030706235.1 Bacteroidota bacterium
TAATAATATTGGAAAGCTGCATGGACTTTTCAACAATATTGCCTATGCCGTCATTTAATGTTTTAACCAGGTTTCCGACAGTTTCTCCGCTTTTTGTGAGGTTCGCAAGTATTTTTTCATAAAGGGGAGTGGTATCGCGAGAAGGCTGAAGTGTCAGCAAAAAAGATGCGAACTCACTGACAGTGAAGCAGTTTTCCGGATTACAGGAGATAGTAAGCTGTATCAGGATGGGGTCATTATCCTGTAATTTGCTTAGCCACTTCCAGTCATAACCTTCTATGCAGGTAATCCCGAAAGTCCAATCATACCTGTAGGCATGTACGGGAGGAGCAGTGGTATAATCGGTCGGTAAAGAAGACAATTCCGGCTGAGATTCCCCCGCAAGAGAATAATATACCTGTAATGGTTGAGACATATCATCCGCCGGCTTTTTGTCAGTACACTCACCTTCAATAACAAAACATGTATTACCATATACGTTAATGCTAAGCCTTTTTTCAGCTACTTTAATATTCATCCCATTACCCCTCGATAACTAATTCTGATTTATATTAGGTGCAGTAAAATATTACCATAAATTAATTTAAATAACAACTATTCAAAGACTTTACACAAGAGAGAAACAGATATTTAAAACAATTGAAAAAGATTCTCACTTATCAATCAGACAGACTCAAAGGTTGACTGGTATAAATCAGGGAATAATTCAGAAAGTATGACGATAACCCCGTCACCATGTCTTTTTTATTAGTAAAAGTATTTGGAGTATAGAAAAAAATAAAATAAAAACTATGATATAATTAGAGACAATTTAAACGTCAAGGTGTATATTTTGACGTTTTTCTATTTCATCCGGAAATACCTATGCTATTGTATTATAGAGGTGAGAATATTATGAATAATGAATCAAAAGATTTAGTACTTAACCAACCGTTTTTCAATTCAATGATAAAATCTCTTATTGCATGCTTGGTAACTGTATTGATGTTAATTATCGCTTATCTTGTTCCGTGGTGCAGTTGGTTTGCATGGTTTGCTTTTATACCATTTATGCTCTCGGTTAAAGGCCATAAAAGAATACAAATGTATATATTAACGTTAACAATGTTGTTTCTGTATTATTTGTTTGTTATATTTGTTTATAGTCAGCAAACGAGAATATCCGTACGGGCAATACTAATTTTAGTTGCCTTTTCCATTATAATTTCAGAAGTACAGATTTTCTGCAGAAGGGTCCCTTCAATGTGGGGATGGATTCCTGCTGCATTGCTATATACAGCGTTTTTATTAATTTATGGTTTATTTGATCCAGCCACAGTGAATCAGATAGGTATATTTTTTTGTATTATACCGGTATCCCGTTTGTTTTCCAAATTTATAGCCTTTAATTATTGCGGATATATTATTTTGTTTGCAGTCTTGCTGGCAAATGGGTTTGCATCTGAAAAAATAACTAGATCTAAACGAAAAGTAAAATATACAGTAATTATATCGATAACTATAATTGCAAGTATAGTTGGTTTATTGGGAGGTCCTGCTCCTGCAACATTTTCATTTAATGCAAGATCACAAGGGCTAGTCTTGCAACTGGAAAGCAATCATTTCAGATTTTTTTCAAACACACAGGATAGAAATTGTTTAAAGGACTTGGATAAGTCACTTGAAGATAATTATTCAAGGGTTACAAATGATCTTAAAACACGTATTGATAAAAAAGTAGATATTTATATTTATTCGGACTTACCTGCCTACCATAAGGCAAGTTTTACAAGCGATACCCCTTGGGCAATCGGGAATGCCGTAGGCAGCAAAAATGTCATACAAATGGCAAAGCCTGATAAAGTAGATGAAACTGATAAACAAAAGGATGTTATTGTTCATGAGTTTACTCATATTGTTATAATGAAAATAAATCCTATTAATGTTCCAATATGGCTAAATGAAGGCGTTGCGTCATATGAAGCGAATTACAACAGCAAAATTAACCTCGTAGTATCGGGTTTTCCGACATTTAAAGATTTAGAAAAAAATTACAATACTTTTGCAAAAGAGTATGGATATACTTTTTCAGGTTCTATTGTAGATTATATTGTTAATACGTATGGTTATGATAAGCTATATGCTTTAATAAAATCTCCAGCTAAATTTGAGAAGATTATGGGTATATCAAAAGAAGCTTTCCAAAAGAAATGGGTTTCATGGGTGGCTCAAAGTGTCTAGGCACCGTCACGATTTCGGATTTATATGACACAATATATGTAAATAGATTAACTGTCCCAATTTGGAATTTGGAGAAAAAGAAAAAGCTGATGATCAAAAAATCATCAGCTTTTCTGGTGGGCGTTACAGGACTCGAATTATATATATATAAAACTTAATAGTTGTCATAGTAAGTATAGATTTATTTCAGAAATTATTTTATCTATACTTACTTATTATATA
>JAUZOY010000349.1 GCA_030706235.1 Bacteroidota bacterium
AAAAGATTAGCAAAATTCTATTCGTTGCCTGGAATTGTGTCAATTAAAGACTTTTTTCAGGAAAATGGTACTGCCTATCTGGTAATGGAATATGTAGAAGGGGAAACTTTGAAACAGCATCTGTCCAGGGTGGGTGGCAAAGTTCCGGCCACAGAGATTTTTGAATTGATGAAGCCGTTAATGAATTCATTAATTGATGTACATAATACGGGTATAATTCATCGGGACATCAGCCCTGATAATATCATAATAACCAAAGAAGGAAATATTAAATTACTAGACTTTGGTGCTGCAAGAGATTTTTCTGATAGCGGCAATAAAAGTCTTTCCGTTATGCTGAAACCGGGATACGCTCCGGAGGAACAATATCGCTCAAGGGGAGTGCAGGGGCCATGGACGGATATTTATGCTTTATGTGGAACTATGTATAAAGCAATTACAGGAATAACACCGGATGAATCAAGTGAAAGATTACGCAGTGATGAGTTAAGGAAACCTTCAGAACTGGGAATTGAGATACATCCCCGGCAGGAATCTGCACTGATGAAAGGAATGGCAGTTTTTCAAGAGAATCGTTTTCAAAGTATAAATGCTCTTATGGAAGACTTGTTCAAAATACCTGACCAAAGTTCTTATGAACCTGAGGCTCATATTGATCAAGCAATAGAAAAACAGGCCCAGAATTCCTCCGAATATAAATCTGATCTGAATAATCAAGTTGATTTAAGTGTAGAAAAAGAAATTCAAACGACAAATAACTTTAAACAAAAAATAAAAATATTCGGGAGTGTAATTGTAATAGCAATAATTATTTTAACTTTCATAGGCTTTTATGTAAAATACTCGCATAGTGGCCATTCAGGTTCACTTGGAAGTAATGTTTCAGTTCAGACAGAAAACGATTCAACTAATACAGATACTTTGAATACAAAAGTTGTTAAAAATTCAAAAGACAATAATCAAGAAAATATTAATACAGGTTCTACCCAAGGAGAAAAGACAGATAGCGATGAAACTAGTTCTAATATATCTACAATAATGTCTGATTCGGGAAATACAAGCGGAAATATAATAAATAACGGGCATATTGCAGCACAGGGTGAATGGATATATTACTCTTTTAACGGTGGCTTAGATAAAATGAAAGCTGATGGCAGTGAAAGAACAGAGTTATATCCAAACCTAAATATTAAAAGCTTAACAATAAAAGATGATTGGATTTATTTTTGCAATTCTTCCGATAATGAAACTCTTTATAAGATTAAAACGGATGGAAGCAATATAAAAAAATTGGATGATACAGAATATTGCAGATGTATAAATGTGGTTGGGGATTGGATTTATTATTCCACATGGAAGGCGGGTACATATAAAATAAGGCCTGATGGAAGTGAAAAAACATTGCTGACAAGTGAAACAACATATGATATGACGGTTGTAGATGATTGGATTTATTATGGCACTAATCCGCAATTTTATAGGATGAAAACAGACGGTACACAGGTAATCAAGATTTTAGATTCTGCTTACTATGCAAATGTTATAAATACTTACGTATATTATGAGGATAATGATTGCCTTTACAAGATAAAAACAGACGGAACTGATAATTTCAAATTAACTGAAGGGAATGAACTTGCTGACATTAATGTAGTTGGGGATTTAATTTACTATACGGCATGGAATGACAACAATAAAGAAAGATATCTTTGTAAAGTACGGACAGACGGAAGCGAAGCAGCAACAATATGTAAATTAGGAGCTGATGAACCCAATATAGCCGATGGCTGGATTTATTATTGCAGTGTATATGATTCAAAATATTATCGGATTAAGACGGATGGAAGCAATAATACGCTGATAAAGTAAGGGTTATGTTATTGACAACATTTACTTTTTTACATATAATTATAAGGAGTGAGTGATCGTTCACCTGACTGGAAAGGGCAGGAAGTCTTATGAAAAAATTCTATTCAAGAAAAGACGGCATTATACTAACTGCTATAGAAATTATAAGTGAACTGGGGTTTCAATCCCTCTCCATCAGAGAAATTGCTAAAAGGCAGGGCATGGCCGAATCTCTTCTTTATAAAAATTATAAAAGCAAGGACGAAGTTCTTGCAGCCGTCTTAAAATATTATTCCAAATATGATACTGCTATTATGAATACAATACTGAAAAATGAAAATGCCTGGAAGCAAAAAATAATCGATTTTGTTTGTTCTTATGCAGAATACTACCAGAATTATCCCGCCATAACTTCCCTACCGGTTTCATATGATTCATTTTTTCATGAGGATTCTTCAAGGGATTTAGTTATCAGTATCGTCAAAAAAAGATCTGAATACATATCATATTTAATTTCAAATGCAATTGAAAAAGGTGAATTAAAAAGAGATTTTAATCCAGCCGAATTATCAGAAAT
>JAUZOY010000035.1 GCA_030706235.1 Bacteroidota bacterium
AAAAGATTTTGATAAGGCAAATGAGAATATATTTACTGCCATTAAATTGGGAGACCCAAGTGCAAAAAAATTAGTATCATTTATGAATTCACAGCAACAGTAAAATGTTAATCTAAATATTATAGTGTAATTCGATAAAAATTTTAAGATAAAACTCCATTAAACATCAATATTTCAAATATGGATATCTTTTTGAATAGATAGCATAGACCTGATTGAAGATTTGTTGTTTGAATTCATCTATGTTTATGTTTTTGACAGCTGAAATGAATACTGCGGGATAATTTGTCTTTGCCATCCATGTTTCTTTCAACATGCCAAGACTTATATTTTCTTTCTGCATCGGTGTAAGATCATCTTCTTCTTTTTCAATGTATGTATAAGCATCAATTTTATTAAAGACTATTACAGTAGGCTTATCAATAACATTAATATTCAGAAGAGTTTCTTTTACGACATTTATTTGTTCTTCAAAATCAGGATGCGAAATATCAACAACATGAATGATTATATCTGCTTCTTTTATTTCATCCAGAGTTGACTTAAAAGATTCGATAAGATTATGAGGTAATTTCCTGATAAATCCTACAGTATCTGACAGCAGGAAAGGAATATTATTTATGACAACTTTTCTTATAGTAGTATCCAGAGTAGCAAATAATTTATTTTCAGCAAAAACATCTGATTTACTTATAAGATTCATAATTGTTGATTTTCCGACATTTGTATAACCCACAAGTGCTACCCTTATCATACTTTCACGACTCTTCCTCTGCGTTAACTTTTGTTTATCAATTATTTTCAGCTTTTCTTTCAAAAGAGATATTTTATCTCTTATGATTCGTCTGTCTGTTTCAATTTCGGTTTCACCGGGTCCTTTAAGCCCTATTCCTCCTTTTTGTTTAGAAAGGTGGGTCCACATTTTAGTAAGTCTTGGAAGCAGATATTGATATTGAGCAAGCTCTACCTGTGTTTTGGCATATGCTGTTCTGGCTCTTTTGGCAAATATATCAAGGATAAGATTATTTCTGTCTAGAATCTTACATTCAAGAACTTTTTCGATATTTCTGATTTGTGATGGACTTAATTCGTCATCGAATATGGCAATATCAATATCAAAGGATTTAACATATTCTCTGATTTCCTCGAGTTTACCGGAACCGACAAATGTTTTTGAGTCAGGTTTTTCAAGTCGCTGAACAAATCTGTTTAATGTTTCACCTCCGGCTGTCTCAACAAGAAATTCAAGTTCATCAAGATATTCTTTACTTCGGCTTTCTTCCTGTTTATTCGTTATTATACCAATAAGTATTACTTTTTCTGTCAAAATAGATTATTTTTTATTTCCTGTTCCTATGAAATGCAGACAAATTCCAATAATTAAAGCGGGTGTGGTTATATCCCAGAAAAAACCAAGTTTATAACTATGCCACATCTGATGTATTGAAGATAAAATCAGTATGAAAGCAGAGATGAGGGTTAGTGTGGGTCTCTTCGAAAATCCTGAAAAAAATATTAAAAAACCTGAAAAAATAGAAATCAATGCAATGTAAAAAACAGGTCGCGTATAATTAAAACCTAATAACTTGTTTAAATAAAAATGATAGAAATGAAAAGCAAGTACAAGTCTTAAAAACCAATTTGATAAAGGTAAAAATGCTTTTACAGGTTTCATTTTAAAATAAAAATTATAACCTGACAGGAGAAGAATACCTGTCAGAAATTTAAAAGTCTCTAAATCCCATAATCTGCCTTACTTCCCTTACAGTTTTACTTGCACTTTCACGTGCTTTTTCAGTGCCCATATTAACTACTTTTCTCAGATATTCATCATCTTTTGAGATTTCATTAATTCTGTTTCTGATTGGTTCTGTATATGCAATTATATCTTCTGCAAGTTGTTTTTTCAGATCTGAATAACGTATCTGGCAATTATTGTATAGTGCATCAAAATGTTCAACGGTATCCGGTGTAGATACAGCATTAAGAATTGTGAACAGATTTTCGATAATTTCCGGTTTGGGCTGATTCATAACTTTCGGTCCACTGTCTGTAACTGCTCTCATTACTTTCTTTCTTATAACATCAGGAGGATCTGAAAGAAATATTGCATTTCCCTCACCTTCTGATTTACCCATTTTCCCATTTCCATCAAGACCGGGAATTTTTATAAGTGCTTCACCAAAATTATAGGCAACTGGTTCCGTAAAATATTGACAATTATACATTCTGTTGAAACGGTTTCCAAATTGTCTTGTCATTTCCAGGTGTTGTTCCTGATCTTTTCCGACAGGAACCTTATTTGCCTTGTGTATAAGTATATCTGCAGCCATAAGGACAGGATAAGTAAGTAAACCGGCATTGATGTTGTTAGGAAGTGAACGAGCCTTTTCTTTAAAAGATGTACACCTTTCCAATTCACCAAGATATGCATTAATATTTAGTAAAAAGTATAGTTCTGTTACTTCCGGGACATTACTTTGTATATAAATGGTTGAAATTTCCGGATCGATTCCTGAAGCAAGGTATTCAACAAGTACATTCTTTACTATACTATGCAGCTCTTTGGGTGTAGGATGAGTTGTAAGTGAATGATAATCTGCAATAAAAAAGAAGCATTTATTCTCATTTTGCATTTTAACAAAATTCTTTAATGCTCCGAAATAATTCCCAAGATGTAAGTTCCCCGTTGATCTGATACCGCTAACTACAATATCCATAATACAATTGATAATTAAAAATATAAAAAAAAACGTTAACCATTAACCATTATTTTACAAAGGTAGTAATTTGAAATGAAATAGAATTTAATATTTACCTTTGCAATAGAGTAGAAACTTTTAAACTGATTAGATGTCAGATATAATTACATTACTTCCTGATTCGATAGCAAATCAGATAGCTGCAGGAGAAGTTGTGCAGAGGCCCGCATCAGTTGTTAAAGAATTGATGGAAAATGCAGTAGATGCCGGAGCAACAAACATTAAACTTATTGTCAGAGATGCCGGAAGAACTCTAATTCAGGTAATTGATAATGGTTCAGGCATGTCCGATACAGATGCCAGAATGGCATTTGAGAGACATGCAACATCAAAGATTAAAAGTGCAGATGATCTTTTCTCAATAAAAACAATGGGTTTCAGAGGAGAAGCTCTTGCTTCAATTGCATCAATTGCATATGTAGAGCTTAAGACAAGAAGAAAGGAAGATGAACTTGGCACCGGAATAGTAATTGAGAATTCTGAAATTAAAGAAAATGAAAGAATAACTTGCAGTGAAGGATCATCATTCGCTGTTAAAAATCTATTCTATAATGTACCGGCCAGAAGAAATTTTCTGAAAAGCAACCAGATTGAACTCAAACATATTATGGATGAATTTGAAAGAGTTGCGCTCTCCTACCCTGAAATCGGATTTTCAATGTATAGCAATGATAATGAAATTTACAGAGTTGACAAATCCAACTTAAAACAAAGATTAATAGGTATATTCGGGAATAATTATAATCAGAGATTGCTTTCGGTAGAACAGAAAACAGGCATTGCTGATATTTTTGGCTATGTTTGTAAACCAGAATATTCAAAAAAAGTCAGAGGAGAACAATTCTTTTTTGTAAACAGAAGGTTTATAAAAAGTAATTACCTGAATAATGCCGTACAGAGAGCTTATGAAGAATTAGTCACAGACAAATCATATCCTTCATATTTTATAAATATATTGGTTGATCCTCATACAATTGATGTGAACATTCACCCTACAAAAACTGAAATAAAATTTGAGGAAGAAAGAAATATTTATGCATTATTACATTCAGCTGTTAAAGAATCTATAGGAAAGTTTGGAATAGTACCATCTTTAAATTTTGATTCTGAAGTAAATCTGAATATTCCAATTCCCAAAAGAGAAGAAGGAATAAAAGTTCCTACCGTTAATTTTAATCCTTCTTACAATCCATTTAAAAATTAAAGTGGATATAAAAGAGAAAACGTCCTTGAAAAAATCAACAGGATGAACTGGGAGAAAATGTATGACGGAATTAATGATAATAAATCTTCTGTAATACAAAATACAGAAAGTCCCATTTCTCTGCCGGGTATTATACCTGTTAAGGAAGAAGAGAGAAACGGAAATGAGCCAGTTTTATATTCCGATACTGAAGAATTAAACGGTGGTAAAATATATCAACTCCGTAACCGGTACATTATGAAAGAAGTAAAAGAAGGTTTAATGCTGATAGATCAGGAGAGAGCTCATGAAAGAATATTGTATGAAAAATTTCAGGAATCTCTGCTCACAGGTTCGGGTTTTTCACAACAGGTTCTATTTCCAAATATTATTGAATTCAATAAAATTGATTTTGAATTATTAAAGGAATTAAAGGAAGACCTTTTATATATTGGTATAGATATTTCTGAAGAATCGGAAAACAAATTTTCTGTAAACGGAATACCTCCTGAACTGAAAGATAGAAACATTAAAGGTATTCTTGAAGAGTTTCTTGAAAAATATAAAAATGAAGATGGTGATGTTATGACAGATAAAAGAGATAAACTTGCAAAATCTATGGCAAGAAGTATGTCAATAAAATCACCAAGAACATTAACAGAAAATGAAATGAATGACATTATTGAAGAACTTTTTACATGCAAAATAATAAATAAATCACCTTATGGTAAAACAATATTTTGCTTAATAACCAATAATGAGCTTGAATTAAAGTTTAATTAGTTTTGGCATATATTTAAAATTATTGTTCTGATAATATAATATTTAACATTTAAAATAACAGAAAAGACTAAATGACAGATTCAAGATATAGTCCGACAGGATTTAAATTATTACCTGAAGCCGTTAAGAATATAATAATTATTAATGCATTGTTTTTTCTTGGTTCAATTGCATTCTCGGCTCAATGGGGAATAGATGCCGCTGATTATTTAGGATTGCATTACTGGGGCTCTGAAAAATTCAAACCATATCAGTTAATAACCTATATGTTTATGCATGGGAGTTTTTCCCACATTCTTTTCAATATGTTTGCTGTCTGGATGTTTGGCTATGTATTGGAGAATATCTGGGGACCAAAACGTTTTCTGATATTTTATTTTGTTTGCGGACTTGGGGCTGCACTTACTCATTATGTAGTTCTTTATTATACTCAATTATCCCCTATGCTAAATGAAATAAATCAATATTCTTCGGATCCTATAGGATTTATTCATTCAGCGTATTTTCAGCTGAATTCTTCTTCATCCTCTGCATTACAGGAACTTGTTTCAAATTATAATTTTGCAGTATCACACAATAATATAACTGAAGCGACAGATTTTGCCGGAAGAATTATGGATCAATATAAAACTGATTTTCTGAACATGCCTAATGTAATAGGAGCATCAGGTGCAGTATTCGGTATTTTGCTTGCTTTTGGTATGATGTTTCCCAATCAGCTCATATTCCTTTATTTCTTTTTCCCTATGAAAGCTAAATACTTCGTTATATTATACGGAGCTTTGGAACTTTGGGGAGGCATTTCAAATAATATGAATGATAATGTAGCACATTTTGCACATCTTGGAGGAATGCTTTTCGGATTTATTCTGATAAAGATATGGCAAAAAAAGAAGTCAAACGGATGGAGCTAACGGTTAACGGTTAATGTAGGATAAATAAATGATATTAAATGCAGAGAACTATTTTAGACGAAATAAAAGAAAGTTTTAGAACCGGAACAAATCTTAATAAGTTGTTACTTATTAATGTAGGAGTATATCTTATTATTAAGATTATCGGTGTTATATGTTTTCTTTTCAGAATGCCCTCATTCGACAGTTTCGTGATTAGTTGGTTTGCCGTCCCTTCTAATGTCATTGAATTAATGTATAAGCCATGGACTATCATTACATACATGTTTTTGCATATTGAATTTCTACATATTCTTTTTAACATGTTATGGCTTTTCTGGTTTGGGAAAATCTTTTCTGAATACCTTGGAGAAAACAGGCTTATTCCAACATATATTCTCGGTGGACTTGCGGGAGCTATTTTATATATCTTAGCATATAATATATTTCCGGTCTTCAGAGAAAGTCTTCCTTTTTCTGTAGCCATGGGAGCATCTGCATCAGTACTTGCGATAGTACTGGCAACAGCTGCCTATATACCCGAATATAGTATACAGCTTATGTTTATTGGTAATGTTAAATTAAAATATATTGCAATATTTACAGTAGTGTTAGATCTGCTAAGTATCAGCGGAGGAAATCCCGGAGGACATATAGCTCATTTAGGAGGTGCATTTTGGGGCTACATATATATATTACAATTAAAAAAGGGTTATGATATTTCTGCCTTTTTTAATAATATTTTCAGGAAACGACAATACATAAAAAAAGTAAAGCCTCAGAAAAGCAGAATAGTTACAGATGAAGAATATAATTATAATAAAGCTCAACAGCAAAAAAGAGTAGATCAAATCCTCGATAAGATTTCCAAATCCGGATATCAGAGTTTAACAAAAGAAGAAAAAGAATTTTTATTTAACGCAAGCGGGAAAAAGAAATAAAAAAAAATTTTGCTATGTTTAGATTATTTTATTCCTTTGCACCCGTTTAACTAAAAAAAGGAGAAAATTTATGTCAGACATTGAATTAAAAGTTAAGAAGATAATTGTTGACAAATTAGGTGTTGATGAAAAAGAAGTAACCCCGGAAGCAAATTTTACTACTGATTTGGGTGCTGATTCACTAGACACAGTTGAATTGATCATGGAATTCGAAAAGGAATTTAATATTACTATTCCGGATGACCAGGCAGAATCAATTACAACCGTTGGTCAGGCAATAACTTATATTGAAAACAATATAACTGTTAGCTAAAAACTATTTAAATTTTTTCGTTTTAAGTAAATGAAACTGAAAAGAGTTGTCGTTACTGGAATTGGTGCATTATGTCCATTAGGGAATAGTATTCCTGAATATTGGAATAATTTGATAAATGGTGTCAGTGGAGCTGATTTCATAACTCATTTTGATGCTTCAAAGTTTAAAACAACATTTGCATGTGAATTAAAGGGTTATGATGCGGCAGCGCATTTTGACAGGAAGGAAGTAAGAAAGTATGATCCATATGCGCAATATGCTCTTGTTTCTACTGAAGAAGCTATTAAAGACTCAAATATTGACCTGACAAAGATTGATCTTGACAGGGCAGGAGTAATATGGGGTTCCGGAATTGGCGGTATAAACACATTTTTATCAGAATGTACTGAGTTTACTAAGGGAGATGGTACACCTCGCTTTAGTCCGTTTTTCATTCCCAAAATGATATCGGATATAGCAGCAGGACATATCTCAATCAGATTCGGATTCAGAGGGCCGAATTTTACAACAACTTCTGCATGTGCTTCATCAGCAAATGCACTTATCGATGCATTAAATTATATCAGATTAGGTAAAGCAGATTTGTTTATTACCGGAGGTTCTGAAGCTGCAATCAATGAAGCCGGAGTAGGTGGTTTTAATGCTATGCATGCAATTTCAGTTCGAAACGACTCTCCTAAAACTGCAAGCCGACCTTTTGATAAAGATCGGGATGGATTTGTACTTGGAGAAGGTGCCGGTTCTATAATTATAGAAGAGTATGAACATGCTATCCGTCGTGGCGCAAAAATATACGCAGAGGTTTTAGGCGGCGGTTTATCAGCAGATGCATATCACATGACTGCACCTCATCCTGAAGGATTCGGTGCTAAAAAGGTTATGAAAAATGCAATTGAAGATGCTGAAATCTCACTATATGATGTAGATTATATTAATGTACATGGCACTTCAACTCCGGTTGGAGATATAGCAGAAATAAAAGGTATTATGTCATATTTTGGTGAACATGCTTACAAATTAAATATAAGTTCAACCAAATCCATGACAGGCCATTTATTAGGTGCAGCAGGAGCAATTGAATCAATTGCTGCGATTTTGGCAACACGTCATAACATAATACCACCGACAATCAATCACTTTGAAAACGATCCTGAAATAGATCCACTATTGAATTTTACATTTAATAAATCTCAGGAAAGAGAAGTAAATATTGCAATAAGCAATACTTTTGGATTTGGCGGTCATAATGCCTGTGTTGTATTTAAAAAGTATGTACAATAAAAGTTTATACTATATAATTGACCCTTATAATCGCTAACTGTTTTTAAAAGTGTGGTCCTTAAGGGCAAAATATTCTAAAGAAAAAAAATTATTTAACTTTATAAAAAATGTTCTCGGATTTTATCCCGGGAACATTTCTTTATATAGATTAGCATTAACTCATAAATCAGCAGCATCTGAAAGTTTCAAAGGTATTCTGCACAGTAATGAGCGTCTTGAATTTTTGGGAGATGCTATTTTAGGATCCGTTATCGGAGAATATTTATATAAAAAATATCCTTTGAAAGATGAAGGTTTCCTGACTGAGATGAGATCAAGAATCGTAAATCGTGTTCATCTTAACAAACTTGCTATAAATCTCGGATTAAAGGATTATTTAATATCAAATATTCAAAATTTCACTCCAACTTCTTCAATTTACGGAGATTCTTTTGAAGCATTAATAGGTGCTATATTTCTTGATAAAGGATATAAATTTACAAGGAATATAATAATTAATAGAATTGTTAAATATCATATTGATGTTGATTTACTTCAAAATACTGAAGTAAATTTTAAAAGCAGGCTTCTTGAATGGGCACAAAAAGAAAAAAAAGAAGTACAATTTAATGTGGTCGAAGAATCAACATCTCGTTATCCAAAATTATACACAGTCGAATTACTTCTTAATAATGAAATTATATCTAGCGGACAAGACTTTTCAATTAAAAAAGCTGAACAAAATGCTGCAGAAACTGCCCTGCAAAAACTCATTTAAATAATTAAAAATACTTATAAAAATATACGTTTACAAAATAAACTATCAATATTGATGTTTATGTTGTAGTATATGAAAATTGCACCTAAGCAAACATTTGATAATAATATACATTCAAAAAGTATTTTCATTTTCTCCCTGATAATTTTCAATTAATTTTTCTTCAACAGAATTAACTAATTATTGTAAATTCAATTAAAAAATTATTATAACTTATAGAAAGAAATAAAACTATTCATATTTAGAGAGAATGATAAAAAAACTGGTTGTTATAATATTACAAAATAAAATTCAATCAAAATTACTTTTATTAATTAATTTTGCAAAAATATTATATAAATTAAAAGCATGTTAAAATTATTAAGTAAACTTTTCGGTAGCAAATCCGAAAAAGACATAAAATCAATAACACCAATAGTAGAGAGTATCCACGAAGCATATAAAACAATCCAGACACTTACAAACGATGAATTAAGGGCAAAAACGCTGGAGCTCCAGGAAAAAATAAAAAGTTATCTTGAAGAGGAAGAAAAAGAAATAGAAAATCTAAGAAATTACATTGAAGCAAATCCTGAAATTGATAATGAAGAAAAGGAAAATGTTTACAAGAAAATAGAGGATCTTCAAAAAATTACAGACAATAAAACTGAAGATATATTGCTCGAAATATTGCCTGAAGCATATGCAATAATGAAAGATACTGCAAAAAGGTTTAAAGAAAATGAACAGGTAGTCGTAACAGCTACCCAAATGGACAGAGATCTTGCAGCATCAAGGCCAAATATTAAAATTGAGGGTGACAAAGCATATTATGCAAATAAATGGATGGCCGGTGGAAATTTTATTACCTGGGATATGGTTCACTATGATGTGCAGTTGATAGGTGGAATTGTACTTCATCAGGGTAAAATATCCGAAATGGCAACAGGAGAAGGTAAAACACTGGTTGCCACTCTTCCAATATTTCTTAATGCGTTAACCAAAAGAGGCGTACATATAGTTACAGTAAATGATTATCTTTCAAAAAGGGACTCTGAATGGATGGGGTTACTTTTTGAATTCCATGGAATGAAAGTAGATTGCATTGATAAACATGAACCTAATTCCGAAGAAAGGAAAAAAGCTTATCTGGCAGATATTACTTACGGGACAAACAGTGAATTTGGCTTCGATTATTTGCGTGATAATATGGCCCGAAACATTGATGAAATCGTTCAAAGAAGATTGAATTATGCAATTGTGGACGAAGTTGACTCTGTACTTATTGATGATGCAAGAACACCATTAATAATTTCCGGCCCTACACCTAAAGGTGAAATTCATGAATTTTATGAAATGAAACCTAAGGTAGAAAAAATTTATAATGTTCAGAAAAACTATGTAACTACTTTATTAAGTGATGCTAAAAAATTACTTTCGGATAAAAGTAATAAGGAAAACGAAAATGAAGGTTGCAAGTTACTTTTCAGAGCATTCAGAGGATTACCTAAAAATAAAGCGCTTATAAAATTTCTAAGTGAACCCGGAATTAAAGTTCTTCTGCAAAAAACTGAAAACTTTTATATGCAGGAACAATCCAAAAACATGTATCTTATTGATGATGAACTGTATTTTGTTATTGACGAAAAACTAAATTCAGTTCAATTGACAGATAAGGGTATTGATTTGATAACGTCAGAGACAGATGACCCTAAATTTTTTATTCTTCCTGACATTGGCTCAGCTATAGCAGAACTTGAAAAATCAGGACTAAGTCAGCAAGATAAAACAAAGAAAAAGGAAAGTTTACTTGTCGATTTTAGTATAAAGTCTGAAAGAGTTCATACAATAAATCAACTTTTGAAAGCATATGCAATGTTGGAGAAGGATGATGAATATGTAGTTATAGACAACAAAGTTATGATTGTCGATGAACAGACAGGACGTATTCTTTATGGCAGAAGATATTCTGACGGATTACACCAGGCAATTGAAGCTAAAGAAAATGTAAAAGTTGAAGCTGCAACACAGACATATGCTACAGTAACTCTTCAGAACTATTTCAGGATGTACCGTAAACTTGCAGGGATGACAGGAACAGCAGAGACAGAAGCAGGCGAATTTTGGGATATCTATAAGCTGGATGTAGTCGTGATTCCGACTAACAGACCTATCATCAGAATGGATTATGAAGATAAAGTATATAAAACAAAAAGAGAAAAATATAAAGCAGTAATAGAAGAAATTGAGGAACTTATAAAAATCGGAAGGCCAGCACTGGTAGGAACAACTTCGGTTGAAATATCAGAGTTACTTAGTAAAATGCTTAAACTAAAAGGTATTAAACATAATGTTTTAAATGCCAAATTACATCAGAAAGAAGCTGAAATCGTAGCTGAAGCAGGAAAAGCAGGGACTGTAACTATTGCTACCAATATGGCAGGTAGAGGTACCGACATTAAACTCGGACCGGGAGTAAAAGATGCCGGAGGGTTAGCAATTATAGGAACGGAAAGGCATGAATCCCGTCGGGTTGATCGTCAGTTGAGAGGTCGTGCCGGTCGTCAGGGAGATCCGGGTTCTTCTCAGTTTTTTGTTTCACTGGAAGATGATCTGATGAGATTATTTGGCTCCGACAGAATTGCAGGATTAATGAGCTCTCTTGGTTTAAAAGAAGGTGAAGTTATCCAACATTCAATGATAACCAAATCTATTGAAAGAGCACAGAGAAAAGTTGAAGAAAATAATTTTGGAATACGTAAAAGACTTCTTGAATATGATGATGTAATGAATTCTCAAAGAGAAGTTATTTACAGAAAAAGGAAGAATGCTCTCTATGGTGACAGATTATCCATTGATATTTCTAACATGATATATGATGTTTGTGAAAGCATTGTTATAGAATATCAGGAAGCAAGAGATTTTGAAGGATTAAAGCTTGAAACAATTAAAGTTTTATTGACTGAACCATCATTTGACGAAAAAGATTTCTATAAAAATAATGTTGAAGAACTTACTGACGTATTATACAATGATTCTTATCAACATTACAGAGATAAAATGTTGAACCTTGGAGAAAGTTCATTTCCTACAGTGGAAGACATCCATTTAAACAGTTCTGTAAAATATGAAAACATTGTAATTCCTTTTACAGATGGAATTAAGGAACACCTTGTATTATGTAATCTAATTAAAGCTTATGAATCAAAGGGGAAAGAAGTTGTTGTTTCATTTGAAAAAGAAATAAATCTTTCGATAATAGATGATGAATGGAAAGAGCACCTGAGAGAATTGGATGATCTGAAGCAATCTGTACAAAACGCTACGTATGAACAAAAAGATCCGTTGCTGATATATAAACTTGAATCATTTGATTTATTCAAGCAAATGATTGATAAAATAAATAAAGATATAGTATCATTCTTATTTAAAGGTAATCTTCCAGGGGAAGAAAAGAGGGAGGTCCGTCAGGCAAGAGCTCCACAGAAAACAGACATGAGCAAGTTAAAAACCGGACGCTCTGATTTTCCGGGAGGACCACGTGAACCAGAATTAGAAAAAGAAAAAGAAAAGGCTGTTCCGGTCAGAGTTGAAAAAAAAGTTGGGAGAAATGACCCTTGTCCTTGCGGAAGTGGTAAAAAATATAAACAATGCCACGGTAAAGATGAATAAAGAACAGATGAAAATAAGTTTATTACTAATACGATAATATAATATTATCGTATTAGTAATATCTCAATCAACCAAAAGATATCTCATCGGGTAATTCATTTATATCATCTTTTTGATAAGGAAATTTAGTTTTAAGTTGATTTCCTATAATAAGTATAGATTCACATAAACCCTGAGTAAATTGAGACTGCTTGAAATAGTTTATCATAATGTCTTTAGATTCATTCCAGAAATTGTCAGGTACTACTGAATTTATTCCGGCATCCCCTAAAACTGCAAATTTTTTATCATTAACAGCCAGATAAATTAGTACACCATTTCTAAGTGCTGTTTTATGCATTTCAAGTTTTTTAAATATAAATGCTGCTCTATCAAGGACGTTCCCTTTACATGAATTTTCTATATGTACCCTTATTTCACCTGAAGTATTAAGCTCAGCTTTTTTTATTGCATTAACAATTTCTGATTTTTGTTCTTCTGTAAAGAAATTATTAGCTGTTAACATAAATATGTATATTTTGTTTAAACATATATTATAAGGTACAAATATAGTAAAAATATTAATACCTGCACACTAATGTACCTACCTGATTTGTCTGATAAAGTCAGTAGTCAGTTTGAATAATTCATTATATTTTGTAAGTGGAAGTGTTTCCGGTTTATCTAGTACAGAATGGTATTCACTTATTCCTCCAAGTGTGTATATAAAAAAGGATTTAACACCTTTTTTATAAAAATAATAATGGTCACTATTTGCAGCAGGACCTCGTGAAGAAATAACTTTCAAATAATTATTTGACTGATTAATTTTAAGAAGTTTATCAAATTCGTCTTTATATAAAGTTGCATTTACAACTTTTATACCATCTTCACCCGTTCCGACAAGGTCAAAGTTTATCAGAATTTTTATTTTATCAAGAGGAAATTCAGGATTTTCAGTATAATATTTAGAACCAATAAGACCTAATTCTTCAGCAGATGTAAAAATAAAAGCAACAGAATATCGAAGAGAATCAGCGATATAATATCTGGCTAAATCCATTAGAAGAGAAACACCACTTGCATTATCATTTGCACCCGGGAAGCGTGTATTTTTCCCCAATATTCCCAAATGATCATAATGCGCTGTAAAAACTATAAAAGAATCAGGACAGATTTTTCCCGGTATACATCCAATAATATTTCTGGTTGAATAGTCTTTTAAAAATTGATTTTTAATATTTAATGTTACTTTGTTTACAGATTGTGGCATTTTATCTCTTTTAACATTAATAATGAAAAAATCGCTTACAAAATCGGAATTCGACCAGTTCATTTTTTCATCTGATACAAAAATTAATCCTCGTGCTTTAAAAGGATTAATCATCATATAATCAAAGTTTTTAAGCTTATCTTTATCTTCAATTCCCTGTTTATCAACAATAATAACTTTATTTTTAAAATCTCTTTGTTGAAATTCTTTCATTTTTTGGGGTGAATCAAAGACATTCTTGTCAAATCGTACAATTTCAAAAGAACCTTTAATTGATGAAGAATTGCCCATAACAAGGAAGTCTTTACCCGGAACAAGAGTTGTATTATCTATAATCAGAAATACTGTATCAGGAAATGTATTAACAGAAATATTGAAATTCTGAAAATAGCTTTTATGGAATGGTCTGACATTAAGTTTTATTAGTTCTTTACTAATAAAATCTGAAGCTATTTTATCACCATTACAGGCATAACCTCTGCCATACATTTGCGGAGAACATAAAGAATCGATAATAGATTTTGCATATTCTTTATTCTGTCCGGAAGAAATGTAACAGATTAAAAGAGATATAATAAATAGCGAAAATTTTTTCATTTAAAGACGTTTAAGCATTTTTCTTAAACTTTCTCTCCAATAAGGTATCTCAATATCAAATTCCTTTTTAATCTTAGCTTTGTTAAAAACGCTATAGCATGGTCTTTTTGCAGGTGTAGGATATTCCCATGTTTCTATTGGTAAGATTTTACAGGAAATATTTTTATCTTCTATAATTGCCTGAGCAAAATCATACCAGCTTATAACACCTTCATTTGAATAATGAAATATTTCAGTTTCATTAAAATCCTTACCTGAAGAAATAATTTTAAGTATAGTATCAGCCAGATCAGCAGCATAAGTTGGAGTTCCAATCTGATCATATACCATTTTTACCAAATTATTTTCATTTCCAAGACGGATTATAGTCTTTACGAAATTGTTTCCGAAAGATGAATAAAGCCATGAAGTACGAATTATTATTGCTTTGTTAGTTGAGCTTAATATCTTCTTTTCTCCGGCAAGTTTAGTTTTACCATAAATGGATAACGGATTAGTAATATCATCTTCTTTATAAGGTAGGTAGTGATTCCCATCGAAAACATAGTCAGTAGAAACTTGAATTAACCTGATATTTTTTTCACTCGATATCTGAGCTAAATAACCTACTGCTGTTTCATTAATAAGATAAGCAAATTCCACTTCATTTTCAGCTTTATTAACATTTGTATAAGCAGCACAATTTATAATAAAATCAATACTGTTATTTTCTATAAATGTATACAGAGATTTACGATTTGTAATATCCAGTTCATTAATATCTGAAAAAATAAAATTAAAAGATTTATATTGATTAGATAAAACTTTTATTTCATTTCCGAGTTGACCATTACAGCCGGTTACAAGAATTCTCATTTTTTATTGAATGATATTTTTAAAATAATTTATAGTATTAATTAATCCCTGTTCTAAATTTACTTTTGGTTCCCATTTCAATACTTTACGAGCAATATCAATATCAGGTTTTCGTTGAAGCGGATCATCCTGAGGTAAAGGTAATTTTACTATTTTAGATTTAGAACCTGTAAGTTTAATAATAAGTTGCGCAAGTTCAATTATTTTAAATTCTATAGGATTTCCAATATTAACCGGGCCAATGAAAAAATCATCTGTGTTCATTAATTTGACCATACCATCAATCAGGTCATCAACATAGCAAAAACTTCTTGATTGATTTCCATCGCCATATATAGTAATATCTTCATCTTTAAGTGCCTGCATTATAAAATTAGAAACAACTCTTCCGTCCTTTGGATGCATACGTGGTCCATAAGTATTGAAAATCCTCATAATTTTTATTCTCACATCATTTTGGTTATGATAATTCATAAAAAGAGCTTCTGCGCATCTTTTACCTTCATCATAACAAGCTCTTATACCAATTGGATTTACATTTCCCCAGTAGTTTTCGGTTTGAGGATGTACAGTAGGGTCTCCATATACTTCACTGGTAGAAGCCTGAAGAATTTTTGCTTTAATTCTTTTAGCTAAACCCAGCATGTTTATTGCACCCATTACAGAAGTTTTAATGGTTTTAATACCATTATACTGATAATGTATCGGTGAAGCAGGACAGGCAAGATTGTATATTTCGTCAACTTCAATCATATAAGGCATTATTACATCATGCCTTACAAATTCAAAATATGGATTTCTTAAAAGATGTACAATATTTTCTTTTTGTCCTGTAAAAAAATTATCAAGACAAACTACATCATTACCTTCATTTAATAATTTTTCGCATAAATGAGAACCGAGAAACCCAGCTCCTCCGGTCACTAAAATCCTTTTTTTCATTATGAGATATATTTTGTTCTGAAATATGAAATAAAATCTAAGTGAGTATAATAAACATTAGTTTTTAATAAAAATAAAAATACTAACAATAAATTATATAGAAATTTGAGAGACATTACAGTCATTCTCAGAGTAAACAGAATTTAATGATTATTCAGGTTTACCTGTTTTACTTTTTGAAGTGTCCTGAGGAGATACATTATCAGGATTAGTTTTTACTTCAGGCGTTTTGGATTTTCCTTTTGCTTCTTGTTTAGCTTTAGGTTTTGCCGATTTTTTGGTATCAGTAATTTCAGAGGTTTGAGCGACTCCGTCTTTATAAATAACTGTTTTGACTACTTCTCCTTTTCTATTATAATATTTCCACTGTCCTTCTTTTTTCCCATTTTTAAAGTTACCTTCAAATTTGGTTTCTCCACTTTCGTAATTCCATTTCCATGCATCTGTTTTTTTATTATTTGCATAAGTACCTTCAATATTTACTTCACCTCCGAAAAAATATTTAACATAAGCACCTTCAAGCATTCCGCCCAAATATTCCATTTCTTCTCTGACTTTCGTTCCTCCGGGATAATATGTTTTGCAAGAGCCTTCTTTAAGATTATTTACGAATTCTATTTCCTTGATCAGTTCTCTATTAGAATTAAAATATTTCCAAAGCCCTTGCTTCCTTTTCATTTCGTCCATAACATTTTTATGTTTTTCACCACGAGGACGATTTGCAGGTTTTAATTCAATCTGACTAAAACCAAAAACTGGAATTAGCAGTAAAATTAGTATTATCTTATTCATTTATAATAGTTTATTATAAATTAATTTTTCGCAAAATATTCTATATTAAAAAAAAACAAATGTATTAAAATTTTATAACTCTTAAACATTTTATTTAAAAAAATTTTATTGAAAAACCTGAATTATTAAAAACAAAATTTATATTATCATCTAATTCAACTATTTAGAACAAATATTCACGTAATAAAATGATTAAATTTCGTTAAAATAAAAATTTAAAAATTTAAAAATAGTATAAAATACAAACTAAATAGCCTAAAATTCCTCCTAAAATTGCTCTTTTAAATTTAATATTTTTCTTTGCTTCATTATAGCCTAATAAAAAGAATTCATCATTTTGAAGAGGATTAATAATATCCTGTTGATTTTTATTACTGAATGAACTTGTTACTGCCGTTCCAAAAGCGGGAATAAGAATACTATAAGATCCCAGATAACCATACCCTACTCCACCTATTATTCCCCAACCAAATCCGGATGAAAGAGAAAGGTTTCCCTTAAAATGTTTTCTTGCATATATTTCACCCTGAATATATTTTCTCATTTGTTCAACATTAAAAAATTCATCATTGGATGAGTCTGTTTTATATATGATATTTTCTTCTCCGAAGCAAAATTTCACAATAAATACTTTATCTTTTGAAACACATTTTTCTTTTGCTTTATCAGTACAATAGAATATTTGATTATCAATTAATCTTATACCTGATGTACTAATTTCTTTGCCATTCATAAGAGTAATTGTATCCTGTGCAAAAAGGAACGACAGATTAAAAATAAATGTTATTAAAAAAAGTGTTTTCATCAAAATTTAAATAATCAGCAAAAATAGAAATAAAAGAAGTTAAGACTATATTATTATTTATAAAAAAAGTATCAAAATAATAA
>JAUZOY010000350.1 GCA_030706235.1 Bacteroidota bacterium
AAAATGACCATACATATTGGATGTATGAGAATGGTGAGAAGTATGGTTGCGCTTATAGGTCAGAAGCATTTATTGAGTGGTTAAATAATTTTGTATTATATGAAAGTACTCAGAAAGCGAAATTATTAGAAAGTTGTATTATAGAATGGGATAAGAATTTGCCGACATTGGAGTTTTAGTATACATCAAAAAACTGCAAATTTGAGGCGCAGCATCCGTGCTGCTCTGTCTCTGGGGCCATGGGACTGCATCTAACAATACATCTACGCAAGGGCACAGGTAGCGGGCTCATTCAGTCTTCGTTGACATTCATCCAGTAGTACGAGCAGTGCCACATCCTTTCACCGTATTTTGGATGTTGTAAAAGGAAATTCGCACTTGAGGTGGCCAACATCCTTGGTGACAAGCACCGCCAGAAAGAAGGGCTTCGCGGGTCCGGTTCAAGGACGTCACAGATGCGGGACGTTCTCTGAAATAAAGTGCAAATGGTTCGCGCATCCGTGCGCGAGTATATTCAGAACGTGCTTTGAAGATTACATATCAAAAAGATTAAGCGGGGGATTATTTATGTCATATGATTTGCATATCACAAAAGCAGAAAAGAAATGGGAAAGTAAAAACAATCCAATAACAGTAGAGGAATGGTTCACTATTATTGATAGCGATCCTGAATTAAAACACATCGAGAAGACTGAGTTTAAGAATCCTCAGACACAGAAAATAATTACTATTATGATGGAAAATAGTGCTGCGTGGAATCATTCAGTTCTAAAAAGAGATGTCCCTTTTAGATATGCAAGAGGGATGATAAGTGTTTCAAACCCAGATGATATTATAATAGAAAAAATGAAAGAAATTGCAGGTAAATTGAACAGTAAGGTTCTTGGTGATGAAGGAGAAGAATATTGAAGAAGTGCATGATCTAGAGGGGTATTCCTTTTAGGTCCAGCTCATTGGCCTCGCAGAAGCGGGACTTTAAGTGAAATATGGTGCAGAAGGACAGCGCTTCCGTGGGCGAATTTAGATCGTTTTGAGGGGGTCAAAAGTATTGATCGATATTGATAGTATATTAGGGACAGATTACTGGTCTACGAAAGGTAATTTTCAAAAATATTTTAATACTGATTTTTTAAAGCGTGAACCTGAAATAGGAATACTATTACTTCAATTCTATGACCGTAATATTGATAAGTGTGATAATAGTGAAATTATGAAAACCCATGATTTCATTATTAAGAATCAGGATTTGTTTATTGAACCAATCAAAAGTTTGTTTATTAATGCATGTTCGACGTTGGATATATTTAATGTTTTGGCATTATTAGATGATTTTTCAATAGAATCCTTAAAACTATTAGAGGATTCAATGATTAGTCTTCTGACTGAAAAAGCTTTTTTTACTAGTTTTAAAATTGAAGTTGCAACGCTAATGATGAAATGTAATACAAAGTATAAATCAGATATAAAAGAGAGTCTATTAAAACATAAAAATAAACTTCAGATACAAATAGATAGTATTGAAGATTTTATTAATGGTATGAAATAAAATCATATAAAGAAAGTATTAAGAACTCTATTAATAAAGCAGATACACTTTTTGTTACTGAACTTGATAATTATGGGAAAACGCCTGACAGCCCTGATCGAAATGCTTGGGGAAATGGAACAAGAAGTGGTCTAAATATGTAAAGGGGAATAATTTTAAGGGATGCAAGTAATGCTTTGGATTCCTTATTGCGACATTACCAGGGGTGGTTCTATTGAAAGGTATAGTTATTAAAGAAGTTGAATTAAAGGTAAATCATTCTTCAGAATCAAATACTATAGCAGTTCTGAAAGTAGGGGACCGAATAGATATCCTTAAGCCTAGGTTTAGTTTCTATGAAATCAAGTGGGTTTACATACAAATTAAAGATGATGTAAAGGGTTTTATCAAGCAAGAAAACTTTATTGAAATAGATTCGAAGTATACTTTTGTTGAACGAAGTGCTGAAATATATAGTGAAGCAAGTGCCAATTCAACGAAAAGCTTTGTACTTCCAAATCAGGCTCAGATTAAAGTAAGCAATATTGTTTCTAATGAAGAAGGTATGTGGTATGAGATTAAAGATTCATTAGGAAGGGCGGGAATGATGAACTCAGTGTACGAAATAGAACTTACTCGTGAACTTGTTGATGATTTATCTAGAGACAAAGGTGATATGCTTAAGGTTTTTGCAAATGCTGGCATAATAGGCGGACCAATTGTAATTGCATATGCAATTTTCAGACTTATATATGTTTATTATAGATCAGAGTCTATTTCCGGGATTTCCATTTTAATATTATGTGTTGGTGTGTTAGCAATAATTATCGATATATTCCGAAAGAAAATGATGAAGAATTA
>JAUZOY010000351.1 GCA_030706235.1 Bacteroidota bacterium
ATGCAGATTTTATTATAGAAGGTTATGTCGATCCTCAGGAAGAACTTATATACGAAGGACCTTTCGGCGATCATACAGGATTTTACTCTCTGGCTGATTATTATCCCAAATTTCATATCACATGTATAACACATAAAAAAAATGCCGTTTATCCTGCAACAATTGTTGGTATTCCCCCTCAGGAAGATGCATGGCTTGGCAAAGCTACAGAAAGAATATTTCTGAATCCTATAAAAATGGCTATTGCACCTGAGATTATTGACATTGAAATGCCTGTTGAAGGAGTTTTTCACAATATGGTTATAACAAAAATCAAGAAAACATATGCCGGGCAGGCACTAAAAGTTATGAATGCCTTGTGGGGCGCCGGTCAGATGATGTTTACCAAAGTTCTTGTAGTCGTTGATGAAAATGTAGATATTAGAAATTATGAGTCTTTAGCTAAAGTTATATCTGAAAATGTTGATCCAATGAGAGATTTTCATTTAAGTGAAGGGCCACTCGATGTACTTGATCATTCATCAAACCAATTTACTTTCGGAGGAAAATTAGGAATCGATGCAACAATTAAACTTAAAGAAGAACAAAAAACAATAGAATCAGATACAAAAAATGTAGAGGACAATAAAATCGACATTAAAAATATCTATGAAGAATTACCCGAAATATGTGATATCAACTTAAATCTTCTGTCCCGGGATATATCAATAGCTGTTATCACTATAAAGAAAAAAAGTAAATTTCATATTAAAGAAATTAACAACCTGCTATTCAAAAACTACTTTAAAAATATTAAGATGATCATTTATCTTGATTATAAAGTAGAAGATAACGGAGATATTTTTTGGCTGACCCTAAATAATATTGATACCTTCAGAGATTGTTATATCGTGGAAAGTGATGAATATAAAATTTCACATATTGGGATAGATGCTACTATAAAAACAAAAGAAATTGATGGTTTTGAAAGAGAATGGCCTGAGATAATTGTAACTGATAATGAAACGATTAAACTTGTAGATAAAAAATGGGATAAATATAATCTCGGAAAATTTATTCAGTCACCATCAATAAAATATCAGAACTATAGAATTTTATAAACCGGTCAACGTTCTTATCTAAACAAATCAGCGTTGTATACTTAATGTCCTTTTCAAAATTAACTTACCAGTACCGTTTGGAGAATATAATTTTTCCCCTTTACATAATTACGTTTTACAAAAAAAATATGTGTATGTTTGTATATGATATAAACAGGTTTAGATATGGCAATTTTTCATAAAAGAATAGGATCAAAAAAATATTACTTCAATGACACTTCTTTTAATCTTCTGATGCAAAAAAGAATTGTTAATGTACTGTTGTTATGCAGTAAATATGATGCATTTATGATTGAAGAAGATGGAAGAATTGATGAGCAGATATTCATCGAATATGTTTCATTGAATCTACGTTATCCTCCGATTTTTATACAAGCATCAACAAATGAAAGAGCTTTTCAGATACTAAGAGAAAAAAGCATTGATCTGATTGTTGTCATGCCTAATACCGGAAATTTTGATGTTTTCGAGCTTGCTAAAGATATTAAATTGGGTTATCCCAATAAACCTATTGTAGTATTGACTCCTTTTTCAAGAGAAGTTACTTTAAAACTGGGTAAAGAAAATCTTAGTATGATAGATTATGTCTTCTGTTGGCTTGGAAATGCCGATATTCTTCTTGCAGCAATAAAACTGATAGAAGACAGGATGAATGCTGATTTCGACGTAAATGAAATAGGGGTTCAGGCAATTCTTTTAGTGGAAGATTCTATAAGATATTATTCAAGCTATCTGCCTAACATATATAAGATAATATTCAAACAATCCAAGGCATTTATGACAGAAGGTATGAATGAACACCAAATGACGATGAGAATGAGAGGCCGACCCAAAATACTTCTGGCAACAAATTACGAAGAAGCCATTCAAGTATATGAAAAATATAAAAATAACCTTCTCGGTATTATTTCTGATATAAGCTATTGCAGAAATGGTGAAATGGATAACCAGGCAGGCTTAAGACTATGCGAAAAAGTTAAATCTGATGATTCCACATTGACATTCTTACTGCAATCATCAGATTCTGAAAATGAAAAAATTGCTAATGACCTGGGAGCCGGATTTTTAAACAAATATTCTAAAACCCTTTCTATTGAGCTTAGAGATTTTATAATACAGCATTTTGCTTTTGGAGACTTTATTTTTCGTGACCCCGATACTAAAGCCGAAATAACAAGAGCTCACGACCTGCAGGCTTTACAAAATAAAATACTGGATGTTCCTGACAAATCTCTTGAATACCACATAAAAAGAAATCACTTTTCTAAATGG
>JAUZOY010000352.1 GCA_030706235.1 Bacteroidota bacterium
AAGTATGGTGGATTTGGTTTTTGAACTCAGGGATTCTTTGTATAAGGAACGTCTTGACGATTTTGGCAAAATTCTTCATGAAAACTGGAAACTAAAACAAACTTTGGCTTCAAATATTACCAATAAAGATATTGATGATATTTATAATACAGCATTAAGAAACGGAGCACAGGGCGGTAAGTTGCTTGGTGCTGGAGGAGGAGGATTTATGCTTTTTTATATTGAAAAGGGATTTAGACAAAAACTTATTGATGCTCTTAAACCTCTAATGCAATTTGATTTTAAATTTGAAAATGATGGTTCTAAATTAATTTATTTCGGAGATGAATAGTTTCAGTAATTATATTGGTGTTTTAACAGATACCGCTAATAAAATTGATATAAAAGCTCTTGAGGCATGCGTTGATATAATGATTGATGCTTATAAAAAGGGAGGAACAATATATATATTTGGTAATGGCGGAAGTGGTGCTACCGCATCACATGTTAGCGGAGATTTTATAAAAGGTGTTTCACTTGGTCTTAGCCGTAAGTTTAAAGTCGTTTTCCTTAATGATAATGTATCAGCCATGCTTGCTATTTCAAATGACTTGTCATATGATGATATTTTTGTGGAACAACTACGTGGCAGATTAAATAATGAAGATGTGGTTATAGGTATTTCAGGAAGCGGGAATTCCATAAATGTTGTAAAGGCTTTAGAGTATTCTATAGAACAGAAAGTTAAAACAGTTGCATTTTGCGGATATAAAGGCGGAAAAATAAAAGATATGGCTGACAGTGTTGTTCATATTCCGGTAATGGATATGGAAATAACAGAAGATTTACATCTGGTAGCTTTCCATGCTATAAAACAGGAAATTATAATCAGATTAGCAGGAAATATGAAAGTCTCAATGGGTGAACAATATGATAAAAGAATAAAATAAATTTAAGCTTATGAAAAAATTTGTATGCAAGATATGCGGATATGTTCATGAAGGTGATGCTCCTCCTGCAGAATGCCCGATATGTGGAGCAGGTCCTGAGGAATTTGAAGAAAGAAACGATAAAAAAGTTGAAAGTAAAAAGTGAATATTAACTAAGAATTAAAAATTAAAATAAATTGTCAGGTTTTCTTTTTGATAAGATTGTATTTGGTCCTTTACAAAGTCGTAGATTAGGAACATCTCTGGGCGTAAACCTACTTCCGAGAAGTTATAAGCTATGTACTTTTAATTGTATATATTGTGAATGCGGATGGACTTATCCTGAAAAACAGGTAATAACTGAATTTCATAGTGCAGAAAATGTCAGAGATGCACTTGAGGCAAAATTAAGCAGTATTCAGAAAAATAAAGAACATTTGGATGTTATAACTTTTGCTGGAAATGGAGAACCGACTTTGCATCCGGAATTTTCAAAAATAATAGACTTTACTATTGCACTAAGAGATAAATATTACCCATCTGCAAAAGTGAGTGTATTATCAAATTCGTCAACACTTGGTAATCCTGAGATTGCAAAAGCACTTTCGAAAGTAGATTCAGCGATTCTGAAACTTGATGCAGGGTCGGAGAGAACTTATAAGCTTATAAATAAGCCACTAACTGACCTCTCGTTGAAAGAGATTACCTCAATATTAAAGAAATTTCCTAATAATCTGATAATACAAACAATATTCCTGAAGGGTGAAATTGACGGGGAAAAAATCAATAATACAACAGACAGTGAAGTTGGGGAATGGCTTAAGCTATTAGAAGAAATAAAACCGGTGAAAGTTATGATATATCCTATTGACAGGGAAACCCCGGCAAAAAATATATCGAAAATTTCAAGAGAAAAACTTAATGAGATTGGAGAAAAAGTAAAAAAATTAAATATTGATGTTTTAATAGTGGGATAAAATTTAAGATAATGAAAATTAACCCCGGAGATAAAGTTAGCTTCCTTAATGAAAAAGGTGGCGGTATTGTTAAAAAAGTAGTTAACAAAATAGCATATATTGAAATAGAAGATGGCTTTGAAATACCTGTACCTATAAATGAATTAATCGTAAATGTTTCACAAAAAAAATCGATTGATGAGCAACCTTTGAAAAAGGAATCGGAATCGAACGAAAAAATACCAATAACTGAATCAAGACTGCATGTAAATAATGTTACATATAAAAAAAATGAAGGCGTTTATATCGCATATATACCTGAAGATAAATATAATATTCTTGATTCAGGATTGAATATATACATTGTTAATAATACAGAATATTCTCTTTTTTATTCGTTTAATCATAACTTTGAAAATAAATATGAACAAGTATCTTCAGGAATAGTAAACCAGCTATCTAAAGTACATATTAAAAAAATTGAGAGAGATACCATAGAGAAATGGTG
>JAUZOY010000353.1 GCA_030706235.1 Bacteroidota bacterium
AGAAACTCTTAAAGCAGAAATAAACCGTTATCATCCAATAAAATAACTCTCAAAAAAAAAGTAAAAACCGAATTATTTTTTTTCAATTGAAAATAAAAATGAGTTTAAAAATTTAAAAATAAAGGCATGAATAAATACAAGTTCCGGTTTAATGGCAAGTTTCACGCTGATATGAATTTTATTTCAGAATAATTTCAATACATAAATAAGTCACTTATAAATTAAAAGATTATGAAAGTAATAGAGGAATTTAAAGAATATCTTAATCAGGTTGGTTATAATAGCATTGAATTAAAATCATTTTGCAGACATGTTAAAGAGTTTTTGGAATATACATTTCCTAAACACGAATATTCTATCATTGATCTTCATGATATAGACAATATTCACATTAATAACTTTTACGAATGGTTACACTTAAGACCAAATAAGTTAAAATCAGGTGGACTTAGCGAAGTTAGTATCTATAAAATCATTTTTTCATTAAAAGTATTTTTTAAATACCTGGAATCCAGCGGATATATAACATTTAATCCACTGAGCATAATGAAATTTAAACAGCCGAATAAAAATTCCCGTCAACCTTTAAGCCAGGAAGAAATAAAAGAACTTTTTGATGCTGCAGATACTTTAAGAGAAAAAGCGGTACTCCATTTGTTTTATTCTTTCGGATTGAGGCGCAGTGAAGCAGAGAAATTGAAAATTTCAGATATTCATCTTAAAAGTTGCATACTCTATGTTAGGGAAGGTAAAGGGCATAAACGCAGAGCAATCCCAATGACTTTAAAGGTAAAAGAAGATCTTGAAAATTATTACCTGAATGAAAGAAAATATGTTAAAAATGTGAGAGATTCAGATGCATTCATATTCAACCAATACGGGAAAAGAATGAAAGGTGAAGATTATAATCAGTTATTAAAAAAAATCCTTAACAGAACTACCATAAATAAGTCAGAAGTAAGTCTGCATCATCTGAGACACTCAATAGCAACCCATCTGCTTGAAAATGGATTATCTGTTGAATATGTGAGAGATTTTTTAGGGCATAGTTTTCTGGAATCAACTCAGATTTATACAAAAGTCAGTAAAAACCAACTAATAAAATTATAAATTCATGGAATTAATTGATTATTTAAATAGTCGCTACACTCCTTCAACTTCAATAACTTATAAAAAATATATTGAAAATTTCACCTCAAATATTTCCAATGCCGAAAAAGCTCAATATAAAGATATATTAAATTATATCGGGCTACTACGAAAAGGAAATAAAAAATCCAAAACCATTAATATTATACTTAGTAGCATAAAAGTATTTTATGATTATTTGTATTATATAGGTCAACGCAAAGATAATCCGGCAAAATATATATTTCTGAAAGACAACAAACATCATATAGTACAGCCCCAGGATTTATTCACAAAAGATGAACTTGAATCCTTACTGGAAATAAAAAACAGCGTAAATAAAAACATGGAGTGCAGAAATAAAGTATTAGTTAGTTTGCTTATTTATCAGGGTGTATCTTCAGGTGAAATTGAAAATATCACAATAAATGATATTGATCTATCCAGGGGAACTATTTTCATAAAATCAAGTAAATTAATAAATAGCAGAGAACTTCAGTTAAAGCAAACACAAATAATGTTATTCCATCATTATATCAATATAATACGTCCCAAATTATTAAAATCAAATAAGTCGGATGTTTTTATTTTGACAGAAAACGGAATACCCATACATACGTATAATATAACTGTATATATTAAGAGAACATTCGGAAATTGTTTTAATGGAAAACTAATAAATCCAATAAAGATAAGACAAAGCGTTATAGCAAATCTTTTAAAATCAGGTCATGATTTAAGAATAGTACAAACATTTGCCGGACATAAATGTGTCAGTACAACAGAACAATACAAGCAAACTCAGGTAGAATCATTAAGAACGGAAATAAACCGATACCATCCCATTAAATAACACTTAAATATTTAATAATACTACTACATTCCCAAAGGCTAATAGATTTATAGTCTCAATAATTTTTCCCTTAACTAAAGCATTTTCCAATTGAAAATAAAATTATATATAAAAAAGCAGTACATTTGTATTTAAATGAATTTCGAAACAAAGACATATATAAACAAAAATTTCAGCTTTAAATATTCCGACGCAGAAAAATCTAAAGAAGAAAAAAACTGCACAGGAAATAAGGAGTATGAGTTGACTAATCACCTGGGTAATGTGCTGACTGTTATAAGTGATAGAAAGATCGGAATTGATGATGATAATGACGGAAAATATGATTATTATGTTGCCGATGTAATTAGTAGTCAGGACTACCTCCCCTTCGGA
>JAUZOY010000354.1 GCA_030706235.1 Bacteroidota bacterium
AATATCAGAGACTGCAAGGAAAGAGATGATGAAGATCAATTTAAAAAATTAAAAAATTCCTTACCGGCATTTACCCCCTCTGGTTTATTTAAAGGTGATATAAATCTTAATAATTTAGTTAAGTATTCGAATGTAATTGTTTTAGATATTGACAAACTTACTAAGGATGAAGTAATAAATGCTAAAGAAAAAGCAATTGCTGATCCGCTTACTTTTATTTGTTTCATATCTCCGGGTGGTCATGGACTTAAAATACTTGTCCGAACTGATAATAATATGGATTTCCACAAAGAAGCATTCGAAGAGCTGAAAATATATTATGAAAAAATAACCGGATGTAAAATTGATCCCTCAGGGAAAAATGTAAACCGTTTATGTTATTTTTCTTATGATGAAAATTTTTATTCAAACGATAATTCCCTTATTTTTAAAACCTTTACTACTATGTTAGAAAATGATATTGAAAAAATTACCTCTCAGATTGAGGTTAACAAAATTGACATAACAGCCAATTACAATGATTGGCTTAAAATAGGATTCGCTTTAGTTAATGGACTTGGTGAAGGGGGCAGAAATTATTTCCACCGTATAAGTTGTTTCTATTCTCAATATGATGCAAAAGAAACCAACGATCAGTACGACAAATGTCTGAGATCAAAGGGATCTGGCACAACTTACAAGTCCTTTTTCTTTCTGGCTAAACAATATGGAATAGACATTTCTCCGGTTCAAACTTTCTCAGATTCAGATTATAATAAATTTATGACTGAAAATTTGAAAGAAACAAATTCATTAAGCAATTCTACAGTTTCAAAAGTAATTACTAATAAAATTGAAATAATTCAGGATTTTCTCAGTAAACATTATGATTTTCGTTTTAATATAGTTACTAATCAATTGGAATTTAAAAAAAAGAAGAGTAATTTATATGAACCTGTTAATGATTATTATCAAAACTCAATTTTGTGTGACATTGAAAAAACAAATATTAAATGTAATACTTCTAAGCTTGAATCAATTCTAAAATCTGATTTTAGTCCTGAATACAATCCTTTTACAGATTATTTTTATCATTTACCTAAATGGGATGGAAAAACAGATTATATTAGTCAATTAGCAAATACTGTATCTACTTCTAATCAGAAATTCTGGGTAGATGTATTCAAAAAATGGATTGTTGTCGTAGTTGCATCAGCTTTAAATCCTGATTGTGTAAATCATTTTGCAATTATTTTTTCGGGAGAACAGGGTATTGGGAAAACTACATGGTTAAATAATCTTTGTCCTGATAAATTAAATAAGTATATTTATTCTGGATATATTAATCCCTCCAGTAAAGACAGTGAAATTCATTTAACTGAATGTATTCTCATTAATCTTGATGAATTGGAAAATCTCAATAGAAGTAATATCGGTTCTCTTAAAGAAATGATGACAAAAAAAATAATAAAATTAAGAAGAGTATATGCACATAATAATGAATCATACCCAAGAAGAGCTTCGTTTATGGGATCTACTAATAATATTCAAATTCTCAATGACTCTACTGGCTCCAGACGTTTTCTTTGCTTTGATACTTTATCAATTATTTTAAATCATAATATTAATATGGATCTTGTATATTCTCAGGCTCTCTGTCTTTTTAATTCTGGATATAAATTTTATTTCGAAAATACAGAAATAGAAACAATTAATGAAAATAATGAAAAATTCCAGTCATTCACACCTGAAGAAGATTTACTTCTTGAATATTACGAACCTGCTAAAGATAATGATATTAATAAAAAACATTTATCTGCAACTCAGATTTTGTCTGAAATAACAAAAAATAACAGATTAAGTTTCAATGCTAAACATTCTGCATCATCTTTGGGCAAAGCTCTCTCTAAATATAAATTCCCAAGTAAAATTATTAAAGGTAAAAAAGTATATCAAGTTAAAAGAAAAATGATTTCAGTTGATTAAAAAATTTTATTGGGGTTAGGGTGGGGGTTAATGTTCTTAAACACCAACCTTTTATAATATTTTAAAGATTTTAATATTTATAAATAATACTATATGGAAATTTTATTATTTTTTATAATCTCTACCCCAACCCCAACCCTTTTCTAATAATTTCACTCAAAATTTAATATTCAATATTCAACTTTCAAAATACATTTATCCATTCATTTCCTAAATTTCTTATTCTTTTCTTATTCTCCATTAACTCCCCACTAAAGCCGTAGTAACTCCCTATTAAAGCCGTATGCTTCACAAATTTTTTTCTATTTTATGCAACCTTTTTGCTGCTTTTTATGTATTAATAAAAAGATATAATAATCTTATAA
>JAUZOY010000355.1 GCA_030706235.1 Bacteroidota bacterium
AAAAATTAAAATTCGTTGATCCCAAGTAAGAGTAATACCAATATTAAAGATTGATAAAAGACTTATAACGATTGCGCCCAAAACATAAAATCTAAGGACAATTGGAATGATATTCTTATCCTCTCTTAAATGATTAACAACAATCCAAAACAGTATTATACATTGAAATATACTGAAATTTATTAAACTACTTATTAAAGGATAAACAATGAAATTATAAGCTGATTGTATGAACAATAATAAATAGAAAATCCATAATGGGACTAATGATGAAAATAATTGGTTTGTTCTAAAAGATTGTCTATGATAAATGAGGGCAAAAATAAAATAGATATAGCCAGCCAATTTTGTTAGTGAAAAAATTCCGGTTGAACCTGGGAGTAGGTCCCAGTATTCAAAATGAATAAGAAAGACAAATAAATAAAGTGAATAGTTATGTAGGCTTTTAATTAACATTGATTATTTCTTCTTTCCAGAGATGAATAAATAAATTCGAAAAAAAATCATAATATAAATTAAACCGCTTTAAAAAAAATAATATATTAACAAGCATTAACTTATCATACATTTTTTTTTCTTTTAAAAACTCAATGCATTATTTAATAAAAACATGATCATTATTTATTACCGCATAATTTATTATATTTTTAAAATGATTATTCTTAAGCTTAAGAACAACGTTATCAGTTACATTATATTTCTCAACAAAAAACATTTTTATACTATATACTGATAAATGGAAATCTAAAACCTTTTGAGATGATGAAGAATGCGAGGCACTTTCTTTTTGCCATCTATATACTCCGGTTATATCTTTAAGAAGTTTGAGTTTACTTATTCTGGATGTAAATAACCACATTGGGTAATCTCCCAAAAGCCAATGTTTATAAATTGGTTGAATATCTTTCATATAGTCATTAACATTACAAGTTCTGATAAGGACCGTTAGATTGGTGATATTTGAATAAGTGGCAATTAACAAGTCTTCAAAAGATTTGTACTCTTTACTCATAATGCCTTTATCTTTTAAAACTCCTGTTTCCTGGAATAATAATTTTGAATTCGTATAAACCAATCCATAATCAGGATTTTTTTCCAGAAAATCAACTTGTTTTTGCAACTTATACGGATCTATCCAATAATCATCGCCTTCACAAGTTGCAATATATTTTCCACGGACAATTGGGAAGACAAAACAATCAAATAAAGCTAAATTTCCCTTAGAGTATTGGTTCTCTTTTTGGAAAATAGGAGTAATTATCTCGGGAAATTTTCTTGCATAACCAGCAATTATCTCTTTAGTACTATCCTTTGATGCATCATCATGGATGATTATTTCATAAGGGAAATCTGTTTTTTGCGCCAGAAATCCCTCTATCGCCTTTTTTATAAATGCTTCTTGATTATATGTCAAACAGCATATAGAAACTAAAGGTGAATTTTTCATCTAAAATATGCTCGTTCCTTTTAGTTAATTTTTAAGAAGACATCAATTGAGAAACAAAGGATGTAACTGAATATTTCTCACTATCCTTTTTTTCGTGCTCATTATTCAGAAAATCGACTAAATCATCAAAATTATCCCGACCCCAGATAAAAATCATCTTAGGATCATAAAAGTCTTCTTTTAACACATTTAAATTAGTAGTAATTATTTTTTTATCAGCTCCGACTGCCTCAATAATCCTTATGGGCAAACCACTTTGATTAGGAGAACTTATATCGACGATCGCTTTTGATTTTATATATTTATCTGAAAACTCTTCAAATTTTATGGATCTAAAAAAGCAATTAATCTTTCTATTCTTAAAGAAAATTTGAATTCTCTCTGTAATTGATGTCATAATATTGAAAGAATATTTCAGTCCCTTTTCTTCGCATATTTTTACCAATTCAAATAGTTTAGAACTCCTTATGGTATGATTGAAACCAAGAAAGAAAAGATCATAGGAATATCTTATATTTTTTAATAAAGCAATTTTTGAATATTCGCCAGAAAAAAAAAGTGGCAGATAAAGAATTCTTTCGTCTCTAATACAATCATTGTAATCAAATGAGAATACTTTATTGAAATATTTCATTTTATCTAAATAATTGTAATGTTTGAGAGAATCCCATTGATATAATATAAACTTGGCTTTAGGCATTTTTTGTTTAATAGTAACAATAAATTCATTTGTCAATAAATCACCCTTTATTATCAATACATAATCAAATTCCTTCTCTTTTATAGAACTTAAAATTATTCTATTATTAGCCATAACATCGCTTAAAAAAAGTTTCTGAAAAATGGATAATTTTCTTAATCTTGAGATATAAAAATTTCT
>JAUZOY010000356.1 GCA_030706235.1 Bacteroidota bacterium
AAATACTAACGCTGCTAACTTTGATTTATATATCGATGGTATTAAAGTGGCAACAGTTACATGCAATGCTGCTTATCAAAAGCAGGTAATTGTATACGAAAATACAACATTAGATGACAAGGAACATTATCTTAAAGCAGTATCTACAAGTACAGGATCGACTTTATATTTTTCAATAGACGCATGGGATATTGATTCTAATGCTCAGATTAAATCTTATTCTCCAATCGGGACATTGGGTCAAACTTTACCTGGAGCCGAAAGAGGTTGGCAACGGATAGAAGAAACAAATACCAAGATTCAATATAATGGTACTTGGAATTCTCAATCAAATTCTGGTTATTCTGGCGGAACTTCAAAATATTCGGTAATTGTTGGTAATACTGTTAAGTTCTCGTTTACTGGGACGAAACTTCGGTTAATTGGCATGATTCAACCATCGTCTGGTGGCAATGGATGTGAATCGATTGAAGTTAATATAGATGGAGCTGTAGTTGGAACTTATGCTCAAAACACAAGTTTGAGTGGTTACATTTATTCAGCATTATGTTATGAGAACACCAATCTCTCAAATACAGATCATATTGTAACTTTAACATATAAAGGTTCTGGTGGATCTAAACAAATGCATTTTGACGCATTTGATATTGATTCTACTGCTTCAGTACAATCGCTTGTTGGATCAGTAATAACTGCTGCCGAAACAGGTTGGCAACGGTTTGATCAAAATAACGCCGCTTTCGGTTTTGTTGGAACTGGATGGACTGATTTAAGTTACGCAGGTGCTTATAACAGTAATTGTAAATACTCTGATAATTTGAGTGATATTGCACAGTTTAACTTTACTGGGCCTAAATTGCGATTGGTAACATTTACAACAAATATTGCCTGTAATAAATGGGATGTTTATATAGATGGTAGCTTGGTTGCATCATTAAACCTTTACTCTTCTGCTATTACTGGACAGGTTTTAGTATATAATGTTACAAATTTAGAAAATATTGAGCATTATGTTCAAATTGTTAATAGTTACACCAATACTTCGTATAAAAGAGTCTATTTTGATTGTATTGATATCGCAACTGGAAATCAATTAAAATCATATGATCCTAATGCTGGTGTCACTCGACGATACTTAATTCAAGACGGTAGTGCAACAGATGCAGATATTAAATATATTAGTAGTGGTTTATGGAACACCATTTCTGGTAAAACATTAGCTACTATTGATGAGTCAGATTATACAACAAATGGTATGCCATTAAGTACTTTAACATCAATAACGAATACTCAGTGGAATAATTTAAGTCATCCTGATGATCTTGGGATTCTTTGTTATTCGTCTGGCGCAATGCTTTCTAAGGCTAAAATTACTGCTGCACCAAAGGATCAATTGATTGTTACTAAAAGTGATATTGATCTTACATTAATTTATTCAATTACATCAATGATGATGACAGCAACAACTACTAGTAATGGTAAAATTAGCATTGTTTGTAGTCCTGATTCTGGTGCTAACTGGTATACTAATGTTTCTGGTTCATGGCAAACAATTTCATTGGATGTTAATAGTGTCGTATCAGGTGGTATGAGTTTATCAACTTTTAATGCGGTTTCAAATTGGGATTCTCTCCCTGATATTTCAATAACTCGTCGTTTGAGATTAGCTTATGCATTATCGATTTCAGCTTCGACTGATACAGCACAAGCTGATCAACTTAATATGACATATACTTCTACTGGAAAATGGAAATATGCTATTTTAGGTACTGATTATGATTGTGAATATGGAACATCAAATAAGTTGGCTATTACTTTTATTACAACTGGACAACGTAAAGTCAATATTGTTTAAAGCAGAGGCGAATATATGAATAAAGTAAATTTCTATTTATTTAAACTTGTTCGAAATATTATTAGTGAGCATAGTGTAATACCAGTTAATGTGATTTTAGCATTAGATGGTGATGAAAATAAATTTTTGGTATTGCTTAATGATTTGAATTCACTACATCCTGATACTTGTGTTCTTAATAATAAAGATATTATTGTTGATTTGCGTTGGTTTGTGATGTGGTTGCCTGATGTGTTTGGTATTTTGTGGGCAGCAATTAGTAGAAAAGATATTGTTAAAATTGCTTTTAAATTAAATAAGATTATTAAGAAACAATATCACATAGATTTAAAACGAATTAGTATCTATTATGTTTGCGATAAAGATTCAGATAGTATTAAAGATTTGAAAGTTAAGATTAAAAATCATAAAGAAAAATGGAAGTATT
>JAUZOY010000357.1 GCA_030706235.1 Bacteroidota bacterium
TTATTATTTATTTCATTTTCATAAACTTCATCTATAAAAAGTTTATTGCTATTTGCGGCGGCAACAGCAAGTTGGTCACATTTTTCATTTTCTTTATTATTTGCATGTCCCTTAATCCATACAAATTTAATGTGATGTTTAATATAAGATTTATGAAACCTGAGCCAAAGATCTTTATTTTTTTTATTCCCGAATCCCTTTTTTAACCAACTTTCAAGCCATTTTTTTTCTACGCTGTCAACTACGTATTTCGAATCTGAATAGATAGTAACATCTGAACCTTCATTCTTAAGAGCTTCTAATCCGATAATAACAGCAAGTAATTCCATTCTGTTATTAGTGGTGAGACGGTAACCGGCTGATATTTCCTTTCTATGTTTCCCTGATATTAATATAGTTCCAAATCCGCCTCTGCCCGGATTGCCCTGTGCTGCACCGTCTGTATATATGGTTATATCCATATCTTTATATTCATATATTTATATCAATTTTTAAATTTATGAACTGTCAAAATTAAATATTTATATTGGCTTTAAATAATTTGACTGCTATAGCTAATAAAATAACTCCGAATACCCTGCGAATTACATTAAGTCCGTTCTTACCAATAACTCGTTCAATTGTAGAGGTAGTTTTGAGAACTATGTATACTAATATCATATTTATTATTATTCCTACAATAATATTTTCAGAACGATATTGTGATCTTATTGCAAGAATAGTTGTTAAAGAACCTGCACCGGCAATAAGTGGAAATGCAAGAGGAACTATTGAACTGGTATCCGGAGATGCATCTTTGTAAAGTCTGATTCCAAGTATCATTTCGAGTGCCAGAAAGAATATAACAAGTGAACCGGCAATTGCAAAAGATGCAATATCAATGCCTATCCATGTAAGTATTGATTGACCGACATAAAGGAATAATATCATTAAAACCATGGATACAATTGTTGCCTTTTCAGATTGAATGTGTCCGGTTTTACTTCTAAGATCAACTATAATTGGAATCGAACCTAAGATATCAATCACAGAAAAAAGTACCATTGTAGAAGTCAGGATTTCTTTAATATCAAATTCTATTGACATATAATTTATTTTTTTGAATTATTAAATATTGTTTTTAACTATTAGTTTAATTATTGCCTTATATAATAATGGATTATAAAAGGTTTGCAAAATTACTAAAGATTTTTTCAAATAAAATAGTCCGTCTTTTTTAAAACCATTACTTAAAAGAATGTTAGCGCAAAGAAGAAAAGTTTCCGATAATATAACATTCTTTAACTTCTTATTTATTGAAAAATTTTTTACAAAAAATTCGCCTGTATATAGTGTCCATTTTACATGTCCCATTATATCAGTCATATACATTGTTCTTTCATCATGAAGAGTGACTATATTGGTAATGGTATTTATTTTTATTATATCATTGTTTAGTGTAAGTATTCTGAAAAATAGCCAATCTTCAGAAACTGGGACATTTTCATTTATGAAATAAACAGGTATTTTGTCTTTATTATAACAAAACTGTATAATAGATATTGGATTCGAAAATAAAAAATCTTTGAAAGTAACTTTTACAAATTTTTTGTACAATCTTTTACTAATGTACCCCTTAATTTTATCGCCAACTTGTTGCTCAGTAGCGAAAGCGTAATATTCAGGATATTTTTTTATCAGATCAACCATCACTTCAAGATGATTATCGGTGTATATATCATCTGAGTCAAGAAAACATATCCATGGAAATTTAGCTTCAGCAAGACCTTTGTTACGGGCAATACATCTTCCCTTATTTTCCTGATAAAAGTATCTTATTATTTGATCTCTTTGTTGTAATCCATTTACTATTTCTCTTGTATTATCGGTACTCCCGTCATCAATAATTATAATTTCGAAATTTTTATATGTCTGATTTAAAACAGAATTTATGGCTTCTTTAATAAAATGTGCTCTGTTATAAGTCGGAATTATTACTGATATAAAAATTTCGTTGTTGTTATTCACAAGTAATTTTTTATTAATATTGAACTTTTTATCTCTTTAACTTTCTTAACCCTATATTATTTTTTATAAATATTTGAACTTTCCTTAAAAAATCAATTTCTGTTTTTCTGTTTAATATCAGTCTGTTGGTATTTTTGATGTTGCCAAAAGTATATTCCTGCACGATACAGTTATTAATATAATTTTGTATAGCTTTATCAATCAAATGATCCTCAATTTTATAATTTATTTTGTAAACGATATTTTCAGAATTATCATAAA
>JAUZOY010000358.1 GCA_030706235.1 Bacteroidota bacterium
ATTTTTAACATATTCAGGGATAGCCAAAATAGATAAGCCATGTCCTTTTACGGAATGTAATAATTATATTAATAATCCGGGATTTGATTATCAGGAGTTAACAACATCTTGTAGTTCAACACCATTAGAAAGATGCTGGCGAGGTTCAACAATCTGGACAGTAGGTAAACCACATCCAAGATGTGTATCAGGGAATGATCCTAATGGCTGCAGATGGGATGAGCAGTTCTGGATAAGAGATAATAACTGGAATATTAATGACCCTAAAAATTTAGAACTGAATAACAATACTCCGGGATTTAATCCTGTAGTTAATCCGGGTACAAGTTCCACATTACAAAATATGCAGGGCAATCAGTATATTGGTATTCAGATAGCAAATGCAAACGGAACAGGTAGCGGCATTTATACAAGATTAACAGAAACATTAAAGAAAGGCAGAGAATATGAATTATCATTATGGGTATATATCTCCGGATGCACCCATTCGTATATAAATACATATAATGACGGAATCAGAGCAATTGTTCCGGGTGCAAAAGCATTTATAGAAATAGGATTATCAGATACAATAAAATATGAGGTACATCCATTTCATGCAATAATTACAAATCAAGGGCCTTTTAATTCAACGAATGACCCTGTTGATTATAAAGATACAATAAACGGACGAAGATATTATACCAAACAGTGGTTATATGCAACAGGACCAGAGAGCGTATCTAACATAAAAGAAGCATATGGAAATCCTTCCTATTCTGATTTTACGATAAACAACCCATCACTGATATTTGGCAATTATCAATGGATACCGGTTAAAATACGATTTATAGCAAATGATAATCATGATTATCTTTTTATTAACGGAAGAAGTAACTGGGGGAAAGCCGGAGATACATTAAAGAATTCAGTATATAATTTTCCCTATAATCCTGATTCGGTTGCATCCTATATTTATATAGACAGTGTGAATCTGCGATTGATAAATCCGTCTGTATTAAGAATAACTCCTGATTCAACCGGTATATGCAAAGGGGATCTAACTACATTAACTGTCACGGATTCATTAAAATATGGGATTTTATTTAAATATATTTGGAATCCACAGGGTTCGGGAATTGATTCAATGTACACAGTATCTCCTACGAAAACTACTACCTACTCAGTAACAGTAATGAGGGGAAGCGCTACTTGTGATACTCTGATAAGTAAAGTTATAGTATCTCGCCCGGTAGTTAAAATATCACCACGGGATACGGCAATTTGCAATGGTGATTCTGTAAGACTGAGGACAAATGTTACAGATAGTATAAAAGGGAACATAACATATTTATGGAGTAGCGGACAGAGTTCAGACACAATTACAGTTAAGCCGACAGTAACGACTATATATTATGTTACAGCTACCAACAGCATCGGTTGCACGGCGGTCGATTCGGTTGTAGTTTATGTTAATCCGTTGCCGGTGGCGGATGCAGGAGAGGATAAAACGATATGTTTATATGATACTGTTTCTCTAATTGCAACGGGAGAGGGAACATATTTATGGAGCTATTTAAGTCAAACAACAAATATGATAATAGTTCATCCTAATAATACAACAACTTATACAGTTACAGTCACAAATTCAAACGGATGTTCAAGCAGTGACGGTGTTGTTGTTAATGTAAATATTCCTCCATTAGCAAATGCATCTGCAAATCTGACTAATGCATGTCCATGGGAAAGTGTAAACTTGACAGCAGCAGGAGCTGGTATTGGAGGATCATATAGTTGGAATACCGGATGTAAAGACAATGCATGTATTGTCTCTGGGATTACAATACCTACAACATTTACGGTAACTGTTACAGATTCTAATAAATGTACGTCATCGGCAGATGTGACGGTAGGTATCAGGCCCAACTGTATTGTAGCCAATGCAGGGAAGGATACATCTGTTTGCAGGGGTTCTACAATTAAGATAGGAGCAACAGGAGGCGGAACATATTCGTGGAGTACGGGAGAAACTACAGATTCGATAAGTGTGAGTCCATATTTCAGCACAACTTATATTGTTACGGTAACTAACGGAGGATTTACAGCAAAAGATACTGTAGTTGTGACAGTAAAATCCATACCGTCAGCAAGTATAAATCAGATATATAAAATATGCAGAGGAGATACCGGTTTGATTATTGCAAGTGGAGGAAAAAGTTATTTATGGAATACAGGAGAAATAAATGATACAA
>JAUZOY010000359.1 GCA_030706235.1 Bacteroidota bacterium
AAGCCATTCAATCATTTCAAGATCCAGATGATTTGTAGGTTCATCAAGAATCATTACATCAGGTTCATTGATAATAGCATTTGCAAGTGCGATTCTTTTTTTTTGTCCGCCGGACAACTCCCCTATTCTTTTATTGAATTCATTGATTTTGAGTTTACCGAGTATCTGTTTGACAGTTGCTTCATAGTCCCATGCCTCCAGAGCATCCATCTTCACTATTATTTCACCCAATGAATCTTTGTCATGATTTACAATTGCTTCTTCATAAAGCTCTATTGTCTGAATGATCTCCTTTGAAGATCCCAGAGCAACCTGAAGCACAGTGAGATCATTATTAAATGCCGGATCTTGCGTGAGATATGAAACCACAAGATCATTTCTGAAAGTAACTTTTCCGCTATCGGGAATATCTTTGCCTGCAATTATATTAAGTAAAGTAGTTTTTCCGGCACCATTGCGTGCAATGAGAGCTACTTTCTGACCACAGTCAATACCAAATGTAATATTATGGAATAGATCATGATCTCCAAAAGATTTGGATAGATTTTCAACCTGTAAATAATTCATTTACAATTAATAAATTAATGAATAACGGACACTTTTCTGTTCACAATTCCATTTAAAGACTCAATATTAATGAAATAGATACCTGTTTTCAGCGAAGAAGTGTTTATTTCAGAGTATTTTTTATCCGGTTTCTGACAGAACACCAATTCTCCAATATTATTATAAACCTTCAGGCAATTTAATTTATCTGTCGAGTTTATATAAAATTTATCATTTGCCGGATTCGGATATATAATTATATATGAGTCTCTATTAAAAATAGTTGAAACATAAGTTGCTGTATCCTGAAAAATTTGTATACTATCAAGCATCAGACGCCAGCGGTTAGGCTGGCTGGCAGCTTTCCATCCAAAATAGTATATATCATCATCAGGAACAGTAAAGCTAATAATGGCTCTCTTATATTCGGTATTTATTATTGTATCAATAACTTTCAACGGGATTGTTAACTGAGAAGGTACAGGATTTTTACCCATTGCTACAATTAACTTTTCAGGGTAAAGAGTGTCACCGCATTTGTACCAGAAAGTTAGTTTATAATTATTTTTCGGAAATAACCTAAAACATGTTGAAACTAACCAATCGTCTGCAGCTATAGTTGTATCTTCATAATTATATGAATACCTAACAGAATACGAACCTGTCAACGCGTCTTCTTTAACTATTCCCCAAGTATATCCATCTCCGTTTTCATCATAGACCGACCATCCGTCAGTATTTTCGCTTGGTTCAAATCCAAGACTATAAGGTAATTTAGCATAAGCAACATGAGTTAACATAGAAGAAATTGTGTCATTTGCATGATTCTGGTCTGAAGATAAAATAGAAAATACCTTAACATTATAATCTCCTTCTTTGCTGAAATCAAATGTATGATTAAAAGTGTATGAAATAGTATCACCGGGATTTATTGTTTTGAATATAGTATCACGTGTAAAAACATTATTGATTAAAATACCTATCGGAGTATTAGCTACCTGTTTATAGCCCTGATTTATAATTTTCACACTTACCTTTTCAGATTGACCGAGACTACAACTTGTCTCAGGTTCAGTAATATCGACAAGTGAAAGATCATAGTCGTTTGGTTCTTTTAATACAGCTTCAATCATCCATCTGTTGAATGTATTCTGCTGAGCAAAATTATTTAACCGAATATCACAACTATAGAAAGCAGACCATCTGCCAGGATTTTCATACTGAGCATTAAGTGGGTAAACAGGTATTGTATCTTCACCCTGTGCAAGGCCAACGTATATATCTGAATTATTGATAAACGGTGGATAAATTATTTTAAAATTCACATATTTATTAACATCAGATTCATTAACCTTATATACATCAGATGTACCTATCAGGTTATGTTTTGAATCAAGCACTACAGCAACAAAGTTTTTACCAACTGTATTTTCAGACGAAATGTTTATGTTTACATCAGAGACAAGTTTCATTCCTTTGACAAAATACCTTGCAAGCAGAACCCCTGATTTCAAACCAAAACCAACGCCCAAACCTGTACCTGACTGTGAAGTATCTGCATAATTGAAAGTATTATCATTTACTATCTGCAGATATTTTGCAGTATCATTCACAACC
>JAUZOY010000036.1 GCA_030706235.1 Bacteroidota bacterium
GGAAAAATTTCAAACCTGAAAAATTTGATATTACAGAAATTAATTCTAAATTACTGAATTACAAAAATTTCATAAAATTATTGAGTTAGGGAGTTGAAAGTTAAAAGTTAAAAGTTATAAAACTTTACAAACTTTACAAACTTTATGAACTTTACAAACTTTACAAACTTTATGAACTAAATTAATGATAAAATTAAGCGTAGTAATTATTACATTCAACGAAGAGAAAAATATACACAGATGTATTGAATCTGTCTCAGAAATAGCTGATGATATAGTTGTTCTTGATTCTTTTTCTACTGATAATACTGAAAAAATATGTTTGGATTCAGGTGTAAAGTTTATCAAACATCCTTTTGATGGATATAAAGAACAAAAAAACAGAGCAATTACACATGCAAAGTATCAATATATATTATCGCTTGATGCAGATGAAGCACTTTCTGAAGAATTAATAAAAAGCATAAAAGAGGTAAAAGAAAACTGGCAATATGATGGTTACGAAATTAACCGTCTAACCAATTATTGTGGAAAGTGGATAAAGCATTGCGGATGGTATCCTGATAAAAAACTGAGATTATTTGATTCAACAAAAGGGGAATGGAGTGGCAATACTAATCTCCATGAAAAATATGAACTGATAAAAGATGCCAAAATCAAACATATAAATGGAGATCTTTTGCATTATTCATACTACTCCATTACAGACCATATCAATCAGATAAATAAATTTACTGATATTTCATCAAAAGACTTATCACAAAGAGGAAAGAACGTTACTACATTCAAAATAATAGGAAGTGCAATATTTAAATTTATAAGAGATTATTTATTAAAACTAGGCTTTTTAGATGGTTATTATGGATTTGTGATATGTGCTATATCGGCACATGCAACTTTTCTGAAATATGCAAAACTAAAACAATTAAACTCCCTGAAATCAGTTAATAGATAGCACATTATGAAAATATTACATACATCAGACTGGCATTTAGGGAAAAGGCTGAATGATTTTCAAAGACATCCTGAACAAGTTGAAGTATTAAATGAAATTTGCGAAATAGCTGATTACAATAATGTTGACATAATAATTGTTGCCGGAGATATTTATGATAATATAAACCCTCCCGTAGAATCGCAGGAATTGCTGTATAAAACTTTGAAAAGATTAGCAAATAACGGCAATAGACTCGTTATTGCAATAGCAGGAAACCACGATTCTCCTGACAGGATTGAAAGTCCCGATACATTAGCTAAGGAATGCGGAATAATATTTATCGGTTATCCTTTTACAGTTGTAAAACCATTTACCCTTGATTCAGGAACCGGAGTAATCAACAGCGACAGTTGCTATATTGAAGTAACACACCCCGCTTATGATTATAATCTCAGAATAATTACAACAGCTTATGCAAATGAATACAGGCTTGGAACTTACCTTGGCAACACTACTCAGGAAAATAATTTAAGAGATTTGCTTAAAGAAAACTGGGAAAAAGTGTCCGACAAATACTGTAATGATAAAGGAGTGAATATTCTTTTGGCACATCTGTTAATGATGAATGAAGGAGGAGAAAAACCGGAAGAAAGTGATGATGAAAAATCAATAAATATCGGAGGAGCAAGTGAAATATTTACAAGCAATATTCCAAAAAACATCCAGTATGTCGCACTTGGCCATCTTCATCGTAAACAATTAATTACATCTCTTCCCTGCCCTGTAGTTTATAGCGGAAGCCCATTAGGGTATAGCTTCAGTGAAGCTGACCAGAAAAAATTTGTTTCAATTGTTGAAGTTGAACCCGGAAAACAGGCAAAAGTTGAATATATTGAAATTCAGAAAGGCAAAAAATTAAAGAGGATATGCTATGATGATATATTAAAAGCATCTGAATGGCTAAAAGAAAACAGGGATACTACATTAGTTGAGCTTACAATGCAGAGTGACAATTACCTGACAGCAGAAGAGAGGAAACTGCTGAATGACTCGCATCCGAATATTATTAACCTTATACCCATAGTAAAAAGCAGTCCTCTTAACTCAGAAAATCCTATAAAAGAAATAGATATATCCAAAGATATTGAAGATTTATTTATAGAGTTTTTTAAATACAAAAATTCAGGTCAGCTTCCGTCTAATGAACTTTTATCTCTTTTTAGGGAATTAAATTCAGAGGAGTATAAAAAATGATACCTGTAATTTTAAAAATCAAAGGGATTTATTCCTATAAAGAAGAACAAACTATTGATTTTCAGAAGCTCACTAAATCAGGGCTTTTCGGGATATTCGGCTCTGTAGGTTCTGGTAAATCAACTATACTTGAAGCAATTTCTTTTGCTTTATTCGGTGAGACAGAAAGAATGAACAAGAATGACTGCAGAGCATATAATATGATGAATCTGAAATCCAATGAATTATTCATTGATTTTATATTCACCTGCAATGATCTGAAATATAGTTTTGTTGTTTCAGGAAAGAGAAATAAAAAGGATTTTAGTAAGGTCGAGATAAACAGGACGGCTTACAGGATTGATGGAGATGAGAGGATACCAATTGAAGATAAAAGTGCTGATAAAATTATTGGTCTTAACTATGAAAACTTCAGAAGAACGATCATTATCCCTCAGGGGAAGTTTCAGGAGTTTCTCCAACTTGGCGACAAGGACAGGACTACAATGCTCAAGCAGTTGTTCAATCTGGATAAATTTGAGCTGTCGGATAAGGTAAAGATGCTTGAAGATATCAACACAAAGGAAATTGATAACAGGGAAGGACAATTAATTCAAATCGGCCAAGTGAGCGATGAGATTATAAAGGAGAAAACAGCTTTGATAGAAAGCCTAACCCTTGATATAGTAAATGATGAAAAGATCCTTACAGAAAGGGAATTGCTGAATAAACAGTATGAAAGTATCAGGGAATTGTATATTGAATTAGCAAAGCAAAAAAAAGAGCTTGAAGCTCTTGAGGTACTAAAGGATTCTTACCGACAAAGGGAATTATTGCTGAATGAATTTCAGCAGTGTCTGGTAAATTTTAAGAACCCAATTGAGAATAATAAGGCAAAAAAGAAAGAATTAGAGAATAATACCTTGCTTCTGACAAAATGCAATTCAACCATTATTGAACTGAATAAATCTATTGGCGAACTGAGAGTAAAGTTTGAAGCAATACGAAGAGATTACGATAACAGGAACTTAATAAAGGCAGAAGCTGAAGAATACGAAATAGTAAAGAAAATCAAATCATTAACTTCAGATATTGCCGAAATCAAGTCAAGGATCATCAAAGGCGAATCTATAGTCATTGATACAGGGAAAGTCTTTAAAGATCTTCAGGAAAAGGAAGAAGCAATATCTGAACTTATCATTAATCTAAAGAAGGATAAACCGGACATCAAACTATTATCCGATATGAAGAGCTGGTTTCAGATCAGAAATTCCATTGAAGATAATTCAACCAGATACCAGAAGGAAATAGCCAAAATCAAAATTGAGATTGATAATCTGAATAATGATAAACAAACGATAATAAATAATGCAGATATTGTTAAAAACAACGGGTATGATTTATTATCAATATCTTCAGATGAAATTGAAAGTAAGCTTAAAAAATTAATAGAAATAAATGAAAAAGAGATTGCCGGACTTGATGAAAAAATAGAGCAATTGATGCTGCACAAAAAACTATCTGATTTTGCTGATAATCTTATAAATGGTCAGGCATGTCCCTTATGTGGTGCAAAAGAGCATCCCCTGCCCTACAGCTCCAATGACAGCAATATTGAACTTACTGCTTCAAGAAAAAGCAGAACAGAGAAAACAGAGAACATAAAGAAAATTAATGAACTGGCCAGACAGATTTCACTAATAAACAATAAACTTCAGATTAATTCAAGAACTTATTCTGAAAAACAAAATGAGAAGAGCAATAATGACAATCTTCTGAGTGAGCATCTGACTAAATACATATGGATTGATTATAAAGATATCAATGAAGAAACTGTAACAAAAAGAATTGAAGAGGCAGGAAAAATTGAGAAAGAAATTGATATTAAAGAAAAAGAAAGAGCTACAATCCAAACGAAGCTGAGAGATAAGACCAAAGATAAAGAAAAATATACAGAAGTTCTGAACAAGCTGAGGAATGAAAACATATCTAAAGAATCAGAAATAAAGGTTATTTCCGAAGGACTCAAACATTTGGATCTTCCCATTGCCCGGCAGCTTGATGCCAGCGAAATCGACACCGTGATAAAAGACTTAAACAAAAAATATCTTGAAACAGAAAAGAATTACAAAGACTGCGAATCACAATTAAACCTTGCACAGGAACAATTAAACCAAAATATCGGTCAACAAAATGAACTCGGCAAAAACATTGAAATTCTGAAGCCTCAAATTGAGTCACTCGAATCTGAAATAAGAAATAAATTAGCGGAATATCAATATGACAGCATTAAGAAAGTAGAAAGTGTATTGAATAAGGATATCAATACCGGCAGGGAAAAAATAGAGATAGATGAGTTCAGAGAAAAATATCAAACCGCAAAGCTAAGAGTATCCGAAACAGAAAAAAGCATTGCCGGGAATGAATATAATGAAGAACAGCACAAACAGCTTATCTCTGAAATCAACAATCAAAAAGCAGATCTGAGTGTAAAGAAAGAGAAAGTCGGCGGATTAAAATCAGAAAACAAGAAACTTAATACCGACCTTGCGAATAAGAGAAATCTTGAAAAAGAGTTACTTTCTTTAAGAAACAGGCAAGAAAATATAGAAACTCTAAAAAAAATGTTTAAAGGAAGCGGATTTGTAAATTTCATTTCTACCCGCTATCTTGAGAATCTATGCCTTGCTGCTAACGACAGGTTCTGCAAACTTACCAAAAACAAACTAAGCCTTGAAATCAACGACCAGAACAATTTCCAGATCCGCGATGCCCTCAATGACGGAAAGATAAGGAGCGTAAAGACACTTTCAGGCGGACAAACATTCCAAGCATCTCTGTCTTTGGCACTTGCACTTGCCGACAATATACAGCACCTTAACCGCAACAATTCTAATTTCTTCTTTATGGATGAAGGATTTGGCTCACTTGACAAAGAATCTTTAAGCGTTGTTTTCGATACATTTAATTCCCTCCGCAGGGAAAACAGAATTGTCGGCATAATTTCTCATGTCGAAGACCTTAAAGAAGCAATCGACAATTACATAACTATCGTAAATGATGAGAGCAAAGGAAGTATTATCAACAATTTATTGTTCTAATTTTGACCCGAGATTCCGGGTATATTAGATATTTATTTCATACAGATGAAAAAAAACCTTGCATGAATTTCATGCAAGGTTTATGCAAAACTACATTAGAACTACTATTAAAATTAATCTTACATTCTTTCGTAATCTTTATCCAGAGCATCCGAGCCAAGATTTATTTTATGTCCTTTGTTTCCGCCGTTTGTTGACACTGTAACAACAGGATTCCTGGGTTGATTTGGTTTTCCGGTAAAAGTTTCACTTTTCTGAACTTTCTTTTTGTTAGCAAAATTACCATTATCAGCTAATTTAAAGAAAGCAATAGTATCAAGTAATTGTTCAGCCTGACTTGCCAGTTCTTCTGCACTGGTTGCCATTTCTTCTGATGCAGCAGCATTTTGCTGAGTAACCTGATTCAATTGCTGTATTGCAGTATTTACCTGATTTGCTCCTGAGTTCTGTTCTATACTTGCTGATGTTATTTCCTGTACCAGTCGTGAAGTTTTCTGAATATCAGGTACAATTTCTGCAAGTAATTTACCGGATTGTTCTGCTATCTTCACGCTAGATTTAGATACTTCATTTATTTCATCAGCTGCAACCTGAGATCTTTCAGCAAGTTTTCTTACTTCTGAAGCGACCACAGCAAAACCCTTACCATGTTCACCAGCTCTTGCAGCTTCAACTGCGGCATTTATTGCAAGTAAATCTGTCTTTCGTGCTATTTCACCGATTATTGAAATTTTTTCAGCAATATCTTTCATTGAATTTACTGTAATTTCAACAGATTTGCTTCCTTCCATAATATCATCAGTAGCTTTTAATGCAATTTTCTCTGTTTGCTGTGCATTATCAGTATTCTGTTGAATGTTAGCTGCCATTTGTTCCATTGATGAAGAAACTTCTTCTGCGGAAGAAGCTTGTTCTGATGCTCCCTGACTCATTTCCTGAGATGTCTCACTCATCTGCAAGCTTGCTGATTGTATATTAAATGCAGCTGATTTAAAGTCTTCAATTATTTTAGCCATTGATTTTACCATATCATTCAAAGAGCCCATTAATTCATCAGCAGCAGATCTTTTTTCAAGAGCTACAGTCAAATCTCCGCCGGCAACAAGTTTCGCTTTATTTGTAATGCCTATTAACGAATCGCTTAATAGTATCATTGAAGGTATTAAAGTATCTTTTTCCGAACGTCTTTTTATACTCATCAGATCTTCAAAATCCTTCATATCTCCCTTAGCAATGTTCTGGATAATATTAATTGTATGGAGAACACGTTCTCTTACAAAATTAATGGATTCAGCTGTTTTCATAAAGACTCCATGATATTTTCCTTCAACATTTGTTGAATAATCATTTTCTGCCATCTTATCAAGAACTATTGATGATTCTACCAAACCACCCAGGCCATCAATACATTGGTTTATATTGTTCTTGATAATATTGAAATCTCCATTGTAGGAATCATTGATTTTTTCCGGAATTTCTCCCATGCTTATTTTAGCAATATATTCTGATGTCACATGTAAAGGTTCAACTATTGCATCAAGTGTCTCATTTATACCCTGTATTATTTTTCTATATTCGCCTGGATGTTTGCTTACATCTGCTCTTGTTTTAAGTCTTCCTTCGATTGCAGCTTTTGATAGAATTTCAGAATCTTCAACAAGTTGCAAAAGATTCTTTCGTATTAAATTTATTCCTTCAGTAAGCATAACCTGTTTCCCGGCCAACAGTCTCATTTCTTTTGTCAAATCACCTTTTGCATACTCATTCAATATTCCAATGGCTTCAAGTACAGGTACAACAATTACATCAAGTGATTCATTTATACCAATTAATAGCTTAGCATAAGCTCCCTGAAGCTTTTCAGGATGACATCTTGCTTCAGCATCACCTGACTTAATAATTCCAATTGTAACACTTAAATCCTGTTGCATAGTATTTAATGAATCTATACAATGATTTAAATTGTTTTTCATAGCGATGAAATCTCCGCCTAAATCATCAGAAATTTTTTCGGGAATATCGCCTTTGCCAATTCTTTCCACATAATTTGCTACAACATTTAAAGGGCCAACTACTGAATCCAAAATTTTATTCATATCTATAATAATTTCCCTGAATTCAGAATTTACTTTTTCAGGATTTCCTCTGGATGATAGTTTTCCGTCAACAATTTCTTTTGTAAGTTTTTTAGTTTCCTTAATTATTGCTTTTATCATATTGACCATATCTGAAGATATAATCAATCCTATGACTATCGCCAATATTAAACTGATTATCAGAACTAAAAATATATTTCTGCTTGCACTTGCAACAATCTGAGTGTTTTCATCATTGACATTCTTAGCTAACTTTACATTTTGTTCAATCAATTTATCAATATTATCACCAAGTTCATTTGATATAGATACAAAACTTTCATTTCTAAGAGCACCGAATTTATCATCATATGAAGCATTGTTATCATTTGCTAATTCAATAAACCTATTTACCTTTTCCTTAAATATTTTTACATTATCGCATGTTTTTGTGTATAAAGATTTATCATCAGTTTGATTAATTGTTTGTCCGTATTTTTCAAGATTTTCACTAATCAAATCCAGGTTAGTTTTAATTTTTTCAATATAATTCATCTTATTTTGAATACTCTGTTCAAGAATAACATCTCTGTATAAAACTCTTACCTTTTGAAAATCTGTTGCTATATTTCCTGCATAACCTAATGATAAAGCATATGTATCATTTTCATTAACATTTAACTTATTAATCTTATTATAGCCTAAAAAGCCGCTTATACTCGCGATTAAGGCTATTATTATAAAACCACCTATTAATCTTGTTCTTATTGACATATTATTAAACATATTTCCCCCTATTTATTTATTTTTTAATTTTTGTTTTAAGAAAGAGCCTTAAAGTTTTTTATGACTCAGATTCGCTTAAAGATTGATCATCATCAGTTGTTTCATAAACAACATTTTCATTATCATCTTTAACTGATATTATATCCTCAATAGAAAATACTTTATCAATATCAAGTAACATTATGAAGTACTCACCTGATTTAACCATTCCCGTTATAAATTCAGTATTATACTTACTTCCGATTTCAGGGACATCTTTTATTTCATCATCAGATATTTCGAGAACTTCCTTGACAGAATCAGCAATAGCACCAAGAATCACTTTTTTATTTCTTATCTCTAATTCGAGTACAATAATGACAGTTCTTATCGTATCTTCAGTAACAGACATATTGAATTTCAATCTTGCATCTATTACCGGAATTACATCACCCCGCATATTTATTACCCCACGCATATACTTAGGTGTTTTAGGAACTTTAGTTATAGGCTGCATTTCAAGTATTTCCAATACTTTTGCAACTCCAACAGCAAAAATCTCTTCATCAAGCCTGAATGCCAGATAAGACTTTTTTATACTTTCAACTTCCGCTGCCACAATAACCCCCTTTCTGAATACAAATCAAATAGTAACCCATTTATCATATTTACCTCCTTTATTTATAATTATTTATTTATTCTTTCACATTTACAATTAACCAACTCCTCTTTCTTTTTTCTATAATATTCAACTAATTTATTTGTATCCATAACAAGTGCAACACTTCCATCACCAAGAATACAGGCACTTGTAATTATTTCCTCATTACATTCCACATCTCCCAATGGCTTTAGTACAGCCTGATGTTCTCCAACTATAGAATCTACTACTAATGCTATTCTGATATCATTATATTTTATGATAATCAACCTATGCATATCAGGACAATTTTTATCTATTTCAAATTCCCTTCTCAGATAAATAAGCGGTATCAGCTCTCCGTCTATCATAATCCTGTTGTTCACACTATTGATTATCTGATCTGATGTAGCCTCATCACATTTATCAACAAAACTCAATGGAATTAAAAATGGAGTTTCATCAATTTTAACCAATAATGCATCTATAATTGACAAACTAAGCGGTAGCTTTATAGTTATTGTTGTTCCTTCATTTATTTCTGATTCTACTTCAACTACTCCATTTACTTCATTTATCTTTCTTCTCACTACATCCATACCTACCCCTCGGCCTGATACATCGGTTATTACTTCAGCTGTTGAAAATCCCGGCTGAAATATCAATTCAAGTATTTCCTTTTTACTTAGTTCGTCTTCCTTCTTAATTAACTTCTTCTGTATCCCTTTTTCTCTGATTTTCTCAGGATCCATTCCCTTCCCGTCATCTATTATCTGGATATGTACATCCGCTCCCGAATAATATGATTTTAACTTTATTGTCCCTGTCGGTTTCTTCCCTTTTGATATTCTTTCTTCCCTGTTTTCTATTCCATGATCTATTGCATTCCGGAATATATGCATAAAGGGTTCTTTCAGATTTTCTATAAGTCTTTTGTCAAGTTCTGTATCAGTCCCTTCTGTCTCAAATACTATCTCCTTATCAAGCTCATTAGACAAATCTCTAACCAATCTCTTAAATTGAAACATCATTTCTTCCATCGGAACAAGACAAATATTCAAAGCATTGTCCCTCAATGATCTCGAAATCTTTTCTATATTTTCAGCTACTGTAGTAAGCTTTTGTATGTTGTGAAGATTAGATAATACACCCAGTTCTGCCTGCGCTGTTACCAGTTCACTTACCAGATTCATCAGTTCATCCAGTTTCTCTGATGATACCTTTATTGTCGATTTTATCTCTTTTTTTACTGTCGTTTCATTCTTTTCATTTACGACTTCTGACTCTTCTGACTCTTCTTCATTTTCATAATCTTTCAGAATCTCTGTAAATTCTTCCGCTATTATTTCTTTATCACCTTTATTTTCAAATAAAGTCTCAAGCTTCCTTACCTTATTTTCATTTAAAAATATATTTGTGTCACTTATGCCGGAAATTTCTACTTCATTATCTGAACTGATATACAGAAAAATATCTTTTATCTCTACTTCCTTTTTGTTAGTTACCAAAAATATATACCATTCGATAAAACTATCACTGACATCAAATGATTTAAGATTGTCTACCCATTTTATCTTTTTATATACTTTCGATAACCCTAAATCACATAAGTTCGAAATGATTAATAATGGATTTACACCCTCTTTTAATATATCCCTTGATGGTTTAAAATATATGTAATAACTAACAACTTCTGCTTTATCAATAGCATCCGAATTATCTGACTTTCCTGAAACTTCTTTATTTATATCTTTTGCTGCTTCTGAATCTATTGTCCCTGATATTATATCCTTCAGATTATTTATCTTTTCTATTAATCCGGCATGTATTTTCCCTATGTTTTTATCTTTAATTTCGGGATCTTTCAATAAGTCTCTTAAATGATCTACTGATTTTAATGTTATTTCCATCAATTCATCATTTATGCTTATTTTCCCGTTTCTGACCAGATCATAGATATCTTCCAGCCCATGGGTGAAATCTCCTATTGATTCAAATCCAAACATACCTGCTGCCCCTTTTAACGAATGCATCACCCGAAAAACCTGACCTATCATTTCGGGATTCGTCTTATCTTTCTCCAAGGTAAGTAATGCATCTTCAAGACTTGATATCAAATCTGATGCTTCATCTATAAATATTTGTATGTATTCTTCGTCCAATGGTTTAGTTTTTTTTAGATTTATTATCTCAGAACTGTATCTGAATCTTTTTTATTACTTATTCTGTGTAAGTGTTTTTATAATTTCTTTAAATTTAATGAATTCAAAAGGTTTTTTAATCCAGGCATCAATTTTAAGACCCTGTACCTCCTCTTGCTTCCTTTCTAATGTATTTGTTGTTAGCAATACAACAGGGACATCTTTGTAATAAGGATTTTTTCTAATTTCTTTTAATAAAGATATTCCATCTATATTTGGCATATCGACATCACTTATTATAAGATCGTATTTTATTTTTCCATCCAGAAATCTTAATGCATCCAATCCGTCTTCTGCCATTGTAACTATAAATCCTTCCTTGGTTAGAACATTTGAAACTACGAGACGAATACTTTTAAAGTCGTCAACTACCAGTGCATTTCTATTCATTATTTTAATTTTATTGATATATTATCTAATTAAAGCCATGAAGTAACTCCAGAAAGCCACATTTTTCTATTATGCACTTAATATTTTCATCAGTTTCAATATCAAAATTTATTGATTTGTTGCTCTTTCTTACAATATGCTCAGTCATATAAAGCATCTGGATAAATGAAAAGTCTATATTAATTACATCAGTAAGTCTGACATTTATATTATCAGATTTTTCAATTACAGATATCAGCTTTTCTTTGCATTCTCCTGCATAATTTATGTTTAAATTACCTGAGAATTCTACATGATCATAAATAGCTTTTGCTCTCATTATAAATTTATACTAATTGTATGAGCAAAAGTATTTATATGTAAACACAATATACAGTAGGCAATTTACTTAAATTATTATTATTTTCATAAAACAAATACGCATTTTTACCAATATTATAAGACCTAAAAAACTGAAATACTCTATATTATAAATACTGATATTTACTAATCAATTTCTTAAGTTATAAAACAGAAACATTATACTAAGTACTTTTGCCTATTTTGTATGATTTATTTATCACATATAAACTTATAAATGTACTTATTTATGATTAAATCAATCCATTCTTAACGCTGAACATTATCAATTCGGCAGCATTTTTAGTATTGCTTTTGTGAAGTAATGTTTCTCTGTGTTTGTCAACAGTTCTTCTTGAAATACACAATTTATCCCCAATTTCAATATTGTTTAATCCTTTAGAAACAAGTTTGAGAATTTCTTTTTCTCTGTTAGTAAAATTAATAGAGATCGATTCTCTTTTGTTCCCTTCATTTACCTCAACTATTGAACACCAGAGAACTTCATCCTTTTTAATATGTCTTTTAAAAGCATATAATAATACAGATTTTATATGATTACTTTTTGTCCGGATTTTTATTTTAGTATCAATTATTGATATTGCGCCCAAAAATACCCGTTCAATCTTTTCAAAAATTATTGCTCTGAATTCCTGTAAAATTATTTCAGTTACAGGAATGTTAACTATATCATTAGTCTCATATTCTGTAATTTCTGTAAATTTACGATTAATCTGAGTTATTCTTAAGTCTTTTATTAAGAAAATGCCATTTTGAGTATTGTTAAAAGCATAATAAATTTCGTTTTCAGAAACAGAAATAATACTCTGAAATCTTTCAATTCTTTTTTCTATTGTCATTACCAAATCATTCATATTAAATGGTTTTGTAATATAATCATCAGCACCAAGCTGCAATCCTAATCTGATATCTTTAGACTCAGCTTTTGCTGATAAAAAAATAAAAGGAATATTTGTAGTTGAAGGAATTTGGGCTAAAGTATCTAAAACGCTATAACCAGTTATTTCTGATAACATTATATCACAAAGTACCAGGTCAGGTTTATCATGTAATACCTTTTGAATTCCAATATATCCATCATTAGCAGTAATTACGTCGAATCCTTTTGCTTTCAAAAAATATGATATATTGTCAAGCAAATCTAAATCATCGTCAATAACAGCTATTTTCTTCATTGAATTTTATCATATTGCCCAAAATTAATATTAATGTTTTGATAATCAGAATATATATATAGGGTATTTTACCCTGATTTTATTCACTTTAATTATTAATTTTAATCTCAATATATTCAATAAAAAATCAGATATGGTTTATTATATATATAATTATAATTTAACATCTTATGCACTTAAAACATCTTTAATTATGTAGCTATTATTATACATATGTTAATTTATTTTGTAATTTATAATTTCATTATTTTTTATAAATAATAAAAAATAAGAGTAGAAATACTTGGATTATTATAACTTAAAAACCCTTACAGAAAATTTCTGTAAGGGTTAGAACCAATTTAAAACTGCTATCAAAATTATTCTTACATTCTTTCGTAATCTTTATCCAGAACATCTGACCCAAGATTTATTTTATGTCCCTTGTTTCCGCCGTTTGACATTAGCGGTGCACCAGGATTTTTGGGCTGATTTGATTTAATGGAAAAAGTTTCGCTTTTCTGAACTTTCTTTTTGTTAGCAAAGTTATTACCATTGTCTGTCAACTTGAAAAAAGCAATAGTATCCAGTAATTGTTCTGCCTGACTTGCCAGTTCTTCTGCACTGGTTGCCATTTCTTCTGATGCTGCTGCATTTTGCTGGGTAACCTGATTCAATTGCTGTATTGCAGTATTTACTTGATTTGCTCCTGAGTTCTGTTCTATACTTGCTGATGTTATTTCCTGAACCAGTCGTGAGGTTTTCTGTATGTCAGGTACTATTTCTGCAAGTAATTTTCCGGATTGTTCTGCAATCTTCACACTTGATTTTGATACTTCATTTATTTCATCAGCTGCAACCTGAGATCTTTCAGCAAGTTTTCTTACTTCGGCAGCTACTACTGCGAAACCCTTGCCATGTTCACCAGCTCTTGCTGCTTCTACTGCGGCATTTATTGCAAGTAAATCTGTCTTTCGTGCTATTTCACCAATTATTGATATTTTATCTGCAATATCTTTCATTGAATTTACTGTAATTTCAACTGACTTGCTGCCTTCTATTATATCATCGGTAGCTTTTAATGCGATTTTCTCTGTTTGCTGTGCATTATCAGTATTCTGTTGAATGTTAGCTGCCATTTGTTCCATTGATGAAGAAACTTCTTCTGCGGAAGAAGCTTGTTCTGATGCTCCCTGACTCATTTCCTGAGATGTTTCACTCATCTGCAAGCTTGCTGATTGAATATTAAATGCAGCTGCTTTAAAGTCTTCAATAACCTTTGCCATTGATTTCACCATATCATTCAATGAACCCATTAATTCATCAGCACCAGATCTTTTATCAAGAACAACCGTTAAATCTCCACCTGCAACAAGCTTTGCCTTATTGCTAATGCTTATCAATGATTCGCTTAAAAGAATCATTGCAGGCATTAATGTGTCATTTTCTGAACGTTTTTTAATATTTACAAGGTCTCCAAAATCCTTCATATCTCCCTTGGCAATATTTTCAATTATATTGATTGTGTGGAGTACGCGTTCTCTTACAAAATTAATGGATTCAGCCGTTTTCATAAAGATTCCGAGATACTTTCCTTCAACTTTTGTTGTATAATCATTTACTGCCATATTTGCAAGTACTGTTGATGATTCTACAAGACCACCCAAACCTTCAATACACTGATTTAGATTATTTTTAATAATATTAAAATCTCCGTTATAATTATCCGTGATCTTTTCCGGAATGTCCCCTTTACTTATTTTCTCAACGTAATTTGCTGCCATATTCAATGGTTTTATTACAGCATCAAGAGTTTCATTTACTCCCTGTACTATTTTTCTGTAATCACCAAGATGTTTGCCTGCATCTGCCCTTGTTACCAGTTTTCCATCAATTGCTGCTTTAGAAAGCATTTCTGCATCTTCAACAAGCAGTAATAGATTTTTTCTTATTAATTTTAGTCCATCAGAAAACATAGCTTGTTTACCTGGTAATGCCCTCATTTCTTTGGATAAATCACCATTTGCATATTCATTCATTATTCCTATACCTTCAATAATCGGATATGTAAATGCATCAAAAGATTCATTTACTCCTATTAGCAATTTTGCATATGCTCCTTGTAGTTTTTCAGGATTACATCTTGCTTCAACATCTCCTGACTTTTGTGCTGCAATCGCTGAATTCAAATCATTCTGCATTGTATTTAATGCATCTATACACTGATTCAAATTATTTTTAATATTATTGAAATCACCATTATAATTTTCTGTGATCTTATTTGGAATATCTCCTTTACTTATCCTGTCAACATATTCAGCTGCAACGTTCAGAGGCACTATAACTGCATCGAGAGTTCTGTTAAACCCACCTATAATTTCTCTAAATTCAAAATTAATTTTATCAGCATCACCTCTGGTATTCAATTTACCATTAATAGCAGCATCAGCTATCCTCTTGGTTTCATTTATAATAGACTGAATTATTTTCTTGATATTTCCGGCTAAAACAACTTCAAGAATAATTGCTATAATAACTCCTAAAATTATTGAAAATATTAAAAGATACGTGGACGATGATGCTGTAGACTCTGATTCTTTTGAAACTTGAGCAGCAACCTCTTCATCAATCTTTATCATTTTATCAATGGATTCATTTTGTTTCAACCATGCACTTCTGGTATTCATAAATATTTCAAAGATATTGGCATCCAGTGCTTCGACTTTTTCATCATCAGGCTTATATCCCGATTGAAGTAATCTATCTTTTTCCATTGATAATTCTACTACTTTCTGATGATCTTTTTTCCAGTCATGATATGCATCACCAAAAGTTTTCCATCCGTCCAATTCTTCTTTTACTGATGGAAGCGATTCCCAAATTTTCCACGATGATTCAATCCTGTTAAAAGCTTTATCAATGAATTCATATTGTGCTTGTCTTACTTCGCTATTCATCATTCGCCTATTGATGAGCCCTCTTTCACCAATCACCACATCTGATATCCCATTTTTAATATCCATCAATGCTTTTGTAGAAGGATATCTGACATTAGCTATCTGATTCTGAGCATTCAATATTTTACTTATAGCTCTGTAACCAACTAAACCAATAATTCCACATATTAATATAATTGCCGAAAAACTCAGCAAAAGCTTTGATCTTATTTTCATATTATTCATCATATTTCTATTTATTAAATTATCATTCATTTATTTGTCGTTTTGATTAAAATTCACAAGATTATATCTCAGATTCCTGTAATAATATTTCTCCCTCATTATCTTCCTCTGAAATAAAATTTTCATTGCTAACCGATATAACATCTTCAGAAGAAAATACTTTATCAATATCCAGTATCATTATGAAATATTCTCCTGATTTAACCATTCCTGTTATAAATTCAGTGTTGTATTTACTCCCGATTTCAGGCACTTCCCTTATTTCATTATCTGTAATTTCCAATACTTCCTTGACAGAATCTGCTATTGCTCCAAGAACTACTTTTTTGTTTCTTATCTGTAATTCTAATACAATTATTACTGTCCTGATTGTGTCTTCTGTCATAAGCATATTGAACTTCAATCTTGTATCTATAACAGGTATTACTTCACCCCGCATATTTATAACTCCCCGCATGTATTTAGGAGTTTTAGGGACTTTTGTTATCGGTTGCATTTCGAGTATTTCCAATACTTTTGCTACTCCTACTGCAAAAATTTCTTCATCAAGCCTGAATGCCAGATATGATTTTTTTATGTCTTCACTTTGTGAACTCACTATTACCTCCTTTCTTATTGTAAAATTTAAATATATTTCTCTTTTCCATATTTACCTCCTTTTGTATATTTGTTTATAATTACTTAATAAATAAATCATTCTTAATTTTATTTTCTTTTTCCCGGCTATAATACTTTACCAGTTTATTTGTATCTATTACAAGTGCTACACTTCCATCTCCCAATATACAGGCACTGCTTATTATTTCCTCTTTGCATTCTACTTCTCCAAGTGGCTTTAATACTGCCTGGTGTTCTCCTACTATTGAATCTACTACCAAAGCTATTTTCTTCCCATCATATTTTATTATTATCAGCCTATGCATTTCAGGGCAGTTCTTATCTATTTCAAATTCTTCCCGCAGATATATTAGTGGTATCAGTTCTCCGTCTATCATTATTCTGTTGTTCACACTATTGACTATCTGATCGGTCGAAGCTTCATCACATTTATCTACAAAACTCAGTGGTATCAGAAACTGAGTCTCATCAATTTTAACCAGTAATGCATCTATGATAGAAAGACTTAATGGCAATTTTATAGTTATTGTTGTCCCTTCATTTATCTCTGAATCTACTTCAACTATCCCATTTACCTCATTTATTTTTCGCTTGACTACATCCATTCCTACTCCCCGGCCTGATACGTCGGTTATTACTTCGGCTGTTGAAAATCCCGGCTGAAATATCAATTCAAGTATTTCCTTTTTACTCAGTTCGTCTTCCTTCTTAATAAACTTCTTCTGTATTGCTTTTTCTCTGATTTTCTCAGGATCCATTCCCTTCCCGTCATCTATTATCTGTATGTGTACATCTGCTCCCGAATAATATGATTTTAACTTTATTGTCCCTGTCGGTTTCTTCCATTTTGATATTCTCTCTTCCCTGCTTTCTATTCCATGATCTATTGCATTTCGGAATATATGCATAAAAGGTTCTTTCAGATTTTCTATAAGTCTTTTGTCAAGTTCCGTATCAGTCCCTTCTGTCTCAAATACTATCTCCTTATCAAGCTCATTAGACAAATCTCTAACCAATCTTTTAAACTGAAATATCATTTCTTCTATAGGAACAAGACAAATATTCAAAGCATTGTCCCTCAATGATCTCGAAATCTTTTCTATATTTTCAGCTACTGTAGTAAGCTTTTGTATGTTGTGAAGATTAGA
>JAUZOY010000360.1 GCA_030706235.1 Bacteroidota bacterium
GCGTTATTATATCATTCAACATCCTATTTGACGCTGTCAGGTGCAGGCACGCTGACAGGTCATAAAAAACTCTGTGGTTCCCTGTGACATTCCTGTGTAACTCTACATAATAATTACTCTTAGTCTAAAAAATCACAAAAAAGAAGGCATTAAAGAAGGAGAAAAAAAAGGTAAAATCGAAGTCGCTACAAATCTTCTAAAAAATGGTGTTTCAATAGAAATAATTATACAATCAACCGGACTTACCAAAGAAGAAATTGAAAAATTAAAATAAATTCGCTTTAAATAATTATTTGACAGAACCGGTTGACTATCACTATACCTGCGTTTAACCCGGCTAAATACATTAAGCTCAGAGCTAATATTCCTGCGCCAACTGTTATTGCAACTACTTTTCACGATGCTTCGGTACTGCCTAAGGATTAATCGAACTCAAGCTGATAGCATAAAAGACACCAGGGACATAAAAGACCTAAAGATCAGGAAACGGCAGAGAAAGCATCTTCAATATGATTTATTTCATATTCTCCTTCATTTAAGATTATTGAAATAATATCAAAGCGTACTTCCATATTCAGGTTTTTATAAGAAATATATGCATTTGCACCTTTGAGTATCTGTTTTTGTTTTGCTTTTGTAACTGAGGCTTCAGGCTCCATAAAATAATTATTTCTTCTGGTTTTTACTTCAAATACTATAAGCATATCATCTTTCTTAGCAATTATATCCAGCTCAAGTTCATGATATCTCCAGTTCTTTTCTGTAATAGAATATCCGTTTTCTCTCAGGTAGTTAACAGCTATTATTTCACCTTCCCTACCCAAATCATTATGCTCAGCCACTTTAAATATTTTTAGTTTTATTTTTCACTTTTCAATCATCTATCAAAAAACTTTTCTAACAATTTCTGCTACAGCTTTTGAAGTTTCAAGAGTAAAGTAATGAAGCGAAGGAACTCCAAATTCAAGCAATTCCCTTGATTGCTTAACAGCCCATTCAATTCCGGCTTCTGTAACTTCAGAATCATTTTTACATTTATCAATCTCATTATAAAATTCCTCCGGAATTTCAACATGAAAAACTTTCGGAAGAGTCTGAGCCATTTTTTTAGTAGTAACTGGTTTTAATCCGGGAATAATCGGAACATTTATTCCCATGCTTCTACAATTATTTACAAAATCAAAATATTTCTTATTATCAAAAAACATCTGAGTTACAATATAATCTGCACCAGCATCTACCTTTGCCTTAAGAAATTTCATATCATAATGCATATTAGGTGCTTCAAAATGTTTTTCAGGATAACCTGCAACGCCTATACAAAAATTTGTTTTTAAGGGATTTTTTAAATCTTCTTCAAGATAGATTCCATTATTCATGTTCTTGATTTGTCTGATAAGATCTATTGCATAATTATTCCCATCCGGTTCAGGAATAAACTCCCTTTCATTTTTGGGAGGATCGCCTCTGAGTGCCAATATATTATCAATTCCGATATAATGCAGATCTATCAAAGCATCTTCCGTTTCCTGTTTAGTAAATCCTCCGCAGATAAGATGAGGAACAGAATTTATATTAAACCTGTGCATTATTGAAGCACAAATTCCTACTGTTCCAGGTCTCTTTCTTACTGATACTTTTTCAAGAAAACCGTTTTCCCGTTTTTTATAAACATATTCAGAACGATGATAAGTAACATTTACAAATGGAGGGTTAAACTCCATTAATTGTTCCAAAATATCAAATAACAGATTAATACTTTGACCTTTCAATGGAGGAAGTATCTCAAATGTTACAAAAGGATTATCATGTTTTTTTATGTATTCGCAAAATTGCATTTTGTTAGTTTTGGTTTTAGTTTTTTTACTTCTCGTTTTTAATAATAATTAACTGACAGTTGTATAGTCCCCAATACTTACATCTTTAGGTTTATCTGAGTATTCAGCATAATTACCTATCATTGAGTTATCTATTATTGCATTAACAATTTTGGAGTTTGTTTGTATAATACTCTTTTTTATTATACTATTTTCTACAATAGAATCATCTCCAATAGATACATAAGGACCTATAACACTATTTTCTATTGATGCATTTTCACCAATAAAACATGGTTTAATAATAGTTGAATTAATTACAGAAGCTGAAGAAGAA
>JAUZOY010000361.1 GCA_030706235.1 Bacteroidota bacterium
AGTTTTGGAAAGTTTTATTTATAAAAAATTAAGTTGATAAATATGAACAAATGATATCGGCAGCTCTTGATGATGCTCCTATACCACCAAGTTTTTCTCTAAGCGTTTTATAATCTTTCAGAATATTATTATTATAAATTTTGTCAGAGAGTATTTTGTTTAATTCATTTTCAATGTTAGTAATATTATAATCATTTTGAATAAGCTCCACAACAACTCTTTTATCCATGATTAAATTTACCAGAGAAATATACCTGACTTTTATAAGTAAACGAGCAATAGTTACGGACAAAGGATTAGCTTTATAGCATACAATTTCGGGAATATTAATAAGAGCTGTTTCCAAAGTTGCGGTTCCTGAGGTTACGAGAGCGGCTTTGGAATTCTTAAGAAGGAAGTATGTTTTATCGTAATAAATTTCAATACCTGAATTTTTTATAAGTTTTTGATAGAATTCCTGTGGAATTGTTTTTACTCCGGCAATAATGAATTTATAATCCGGAAATTTGAATGCAGTATTTATCATTAAGGGAAGCATTTTATTTATTTCCTGTTTTCTGCTTCCCGGCAGAAGGGCTATAATTGGTTTTGAATCAGGATTTAATGATTTTAAATTATCTTCACTTATCGAATCGTTTTCAATTTCATTTATCGAGTCGAGTAGGGGGTGACCTACAAAATCAACTTCACAATTGAATTTTCTGAAAAATTCTTTTTCAAAAGGAAGAATGACAAGGATTTTATCAATATATTTCTTAATTATCTTAACTCTTGAAGATTTCCAAGCCCAAATCTGAGGCGTGATGTAATAGCATACTTTAAAACCGTATTCTTTGGCAAATTTTGCAATTCTGAGATTGAAGCCGGGGTAATCAATCAATATTAATATATCAGGTCTGAATTCAATTATATCTTTTTTACAGAATGAGATATTTTTAAGAATTTTATCAAGGTTCATTACTACTTCAAGGAAACCCATAAAAGCAAGATCACGGTAATGTTTGACGATTAGACCGCCTTCTTTTTGCATAAGATCTCCACCCCAGCAACGAAATTCTGAATCCTTATCTTTTTTTTTAATTTCTCTTATAAGTTTACTTCCGTGTAAATCGCCTGAAGCTTCACCTGAAATTATGTAGTAACGCAAAGATATTAATAGTTAATGGTTAATGATTTTTCTACCAGACTGTATGATTAACGCCTCTACGACGTTCTCTTGCACTGTATCTTTTAAGCCTTTTTGCAAGTCTTTCATTATAAGATGACCTTTTCTTGTTGTTTAAGAAACTTTTCTTTTTGCCCCTGCCGGAATATAATGAAGTTGATCTTTCAGGATTATTAGGATTTCTTACTCTGTTGCTTTTTCGGGGACCTTTGGCAAAACTATCGGTAAAAATTATTGAGAAAATAAAAACCAATATTAAAAAAACTCTCATAATATAGCAATAACTATCTGAAATAACATTAATTAGGTGGCATGCATTTTTTTACAAAAATAATTATTTTTTATTATAAGTTGAGAATTTTTTAAATAATTATTTATTTGAAAAATAATCTATGTAATTATATGATTAAGAATAGCATTAACTTTTTAAAATTTAGTGACTTAAAACAGAAAAGCTATAGACCAAAAAGTGCATCTTTGTTTGTAATAAAAAATAGAATTGCATACACGAAAGTTGCAAGAAGTATGCCTTTCCCTGTTTTATCGAATTTCAAATTTATCATGTATATTCTGAATGTTAGTACATTAAGAACTACGCTGACTACCTGGATGGTTGATTTTTGCATTATTGGAGTTCCGTTGTGTTTTGCTTCAAATATATCTGCCAGGTAAGAGAAAATTCCATAACAAATCAATGGAAGTAAAACACCCATGGCAACTCCAAAGAGCATATTATCTTTTTTAAAAAACTGAAATATCTTCATAATGTGCAAAAGTAAATATTATTTTTGATTTGATTTCTAATAAAGATAAATAAAATATTTATAAATATTTTCACTGTTGTCCGGTAAAAGTTTTAAAGGAGCCTGAATTATTCAAGCTCCTTATCTTTGTAGAATTTAATAACGACAAAAAATTTCTACAATGGGCAAAAGTAATCATTTTTTCGGTCAATCCGTTTTCGGACAGTTAATA
>JAUZOY010000362.1 GCA_030706235.1 Bacteroidota bacterium
ATTTGCTGAAGTTCATTTATTAAAGGAAATACAATACCGCCTTTCAGATTAATGACTTTTTTTTCTTGCCGGGCAACCCCTATCGCTTCAATCAGGCTTAGAGAAATTGAAGAGAAAAAATCTTCTGCATCTGACTTGTATTTCCCAATACCTTTAACAATACTTTTGCTCTCAGAATTAATTATACTGTCTCCGTCATAAAGAATAAATGCGTTTTTACTGTTAACAAGAGGCATGATTCCCATCAGGACTTCTTCTAATATATTGCCAATCGGTTTTAGCTGATATATTTTAGGAATTGCATTCAATATTTTGTTAAGGCCGTTTTCAAATTTCTTAATCCGTCTAAGCTGCAGTATAGATTTAATACCTGATTCAATCAATAATGTAAGCTGATCAAAATTATCACTTTTTTCGCAATACCCCTGTATTTCAAGCTTTCTTATCGTCTCAAGCGGAGGTGCAAGATCCTTGTGCCCCGTTAAAAGAAGTATGTATATTTCACTATCAAATTCTCTTATCTTGGAAACGACCTCATCCCCATGCATAGCTTCCATAAGGTAATCAAGTATAAGCATGTCATAATGTTTTTTACGCATGCTGTCCAATGCTTGACAGGGATCAGTGAACCCAGTGTTAGCATACCCAATTCTTTTGAGTACAACTGATATGGAGTCAATGATGCCTATTTCATCATCTAGTATGGCTATATTAATATCAGATGAAAAATCCTCAAGTGCCTTTCTCATTACTACCCCCGTGCAGCATTATAAAACATTTATGTTGAAAAAATTAATTTCGATTAATAAATAAAACAAAATAAACCTTAAGTATCCGATCTACTGGTTTATATTTTGATTAAAACGTCTTTTTTGCAGCTTTTTGTACAAGAAACAGGCATATATGTTATTCTATTCGACGACAATTTCTTAACCTAATTATAATATAATTATTTCATAAACACAATAGAATTATTGGATTTATATAGAATTTATGTAAACATAAAAGTAATTTTGTCAGAATATTAAGCATATAAGAAGATATAATAAGTATATATATCAAACTATAGGAGTGTGCAGTAATGTCGAAAGATATTTACAGAAATAAAAAGGATTTTGCCACTGAAGAATTTGCCACCGAGATACCGGAGCATCGGGGACAGCCTGTTCCAAGAGAAGCAAGGTCTCAAAAAGCTCAGATTGAGAGTTTAGGTACACCAGGCATGGGCAGAAAAGATAAAAAGCCTAAAATGGGCCGTAAATTAAAGTAAAATATTTAGTCATTCCAAAAATATATCAATATTACTTTCATAACAGACAAATTTGGACGTAATATTGATATTTTTCATTTTATATGCTAAATAATCTATGTTCCTGCTTTATTCAAAGTGCTATGGTTCCTGCTGTAAAGAAAGTATATTACCAAACCCACTGCAAGCCATATGATAAATCTCAATTGTGTTATGTGCGGGAGCACGATAATAAGATACAAACAGAAAACAATAGCTAAAGCCGGTACAATAGGAACCCATGGGCATTTGAAGGGCCTTTTCAAGTCAGGCCTTCTTATTCTAAGTGCAATAACAGCCGCAGATACTATCACAAAAGCAGCCAAAGTTCCTATATTCGTCAATTCAGCAACCTCTGAAATCGTAGTAAACCCGGCAAGAGCAGCTGTTATTGTACCAACCATAAGTGTACTTTTAGCAGGCGTACCGAACCTTTCATGTACCGAACCGAATACTTTTGGAAGAAGTCCGTCTCTGGACATGGCAAAAAAAACTCTCGTCTGCCCAAACATCATAACAAGCAAAACAGATGTAATACCGCATACTGCCCCTACAGAAACAAGCGCCGAGCCCCAATTGATTCCTATTTGTGAAAGGGCAAAGGCAACTGGAGCCGATGTGTCTTTAAATTTCAGATAAGGTACCATTCCCGTGAGTACAGCCGACACAATGATATAAAGAGCAGTACAGATTATAAGAGAAAATATGATTCCTTTAGGTAAGTCCTTCTGCGGATTTTTAACTTCCTCGGCGGCTGTGGAAACGGCATCGAAACCGATATATGCAAAAAATACTATAGCAGCTCCTTTAAAAACTCCGG
>JAUZOY010000363.1 GCA_030706235.1 Bacteroidota bacterium
AGATTTATTGAGGAAAAATATTCAAATATCGGTACACGAGAGCGGTATATTAAGGCTTTTCTAAGGAGTTACGAATTTGAAGTTAAAAATGGAAAAGACTTATATAGTTTTAATATTGAAGAAGCAAAAGACATGTTATTTTCATTAAGCTCTGTAAGCCCTGCGACATTATCTAGTACAAAATCTATTTTTACTATGTATCAAAGATTTGCTTATGAACAGCGATACGTCAATAATCCAGCAAATATATATGATTTAATAGACAAAGACGAGATACTAAAAATGGTAGCACAGCTTAAACAAGAGAACCGTTTTCTAAGAAGTAAACAGGATTTAATCAACATAATAAACCTTTGCCAAAATCCTCAAGATGCTGTGGTTTTCGTATTGGCGTATAGCGGTTTAAAGACAAACGATATTTTGGATTTAGAAGTCAAGAATATAGATTTTGAGAGTAATACTATAACAGTTAATAACAAAACATTTTCTTTAGAACCTTATTTTATAAACATATTAGAAGATGCCATAAATCAAACTATCTATATTAAAAATAATGGATTAAATACTGATAGATTAAGGTCGCCAGAATTGAAACTTGATTTAAACTCTAAATATCTTCTTAGAGGTGTCCAAAGTTCTCAGCGTGAGGAAGGCGGGAAGATGACTAATCAGATGGTCAATTCACGAATTAAAAGGGTTGTAGATAGTTTTGGGAGAACAAATGATTTAGAAGCAACATTTAAAGACGATATAAAGAAAATAGAAATAGCTAAAGACCTTCATAGACAATTAATCACCTTAACTACAGTATATTATTCTGGTATATTTATAAAACTGCAAGATATTGAAAACCAAAAGGGTAAACTTGAGGCACAGGATTTCATAAATATGAGAAAAGAATACGGAACGACAGAAGGAAATTGGAATAATTTGCAAGACAGATATTACCTTTGGAAGAAGAATATATAGGTATGAAACACTGCCTATATATTCTTAAATACAAAAATAATAAAAATGAACCACTTTCGACAATTTATTTACTATGTGTTGAATAATTGTCGAAGAATACATAAATAAAAAACGTGTGCTGTACCATAAATGGGAACCCAAAAAGTGGACAAAAATCGTAAATAAGTATATACTAGATTTATACTATACAAACACACGTTCCTATAATACACAGAAAGAAGATGATAGGATGGGGAAATCAAAAAGGAAGCATAATCCACCATAGCAAAAGCGATAATGCTTCCTAATGTAAAGTGCATTGGTATACTTTACCAACCAATTGTAACACAAGGGTTTTGTGGTGTAAAGAGGGGATAAAATAAATGAGGAGGGCTTGTATTAAATGGAAGATTATCAAAGTAGTATTTTAAGAAAAGACAGTAATTTTAATTTGGGTGACTTTGAGAAAATTATAACACAGAATAAGGGTATAGAATTTATGGCAATACCAGAGTACAGATACATATTACTGCAAAAGAGAGCAGTAGAGCTGGAAAATTATACAGTCAGTAAGGACAACTTTGAACGGCTATTCTTAGAAGAGTTTACGGAAAGCAGTTTTAAACGCTTAGTAAAACGAATGGAATATAATGGGTGGTCGGTACGGGGCATATTCCAAGAGGTTTGCAAGACTGGCAGAAGGGCAGACTATATATCGACTCTAAAATATAATAACTAGGGTGTTTGAGGCTTATGGGATATTTGCATAAGCTTCTTAATTTTATGACATACTATTTATAAAAATATTAACAAATCATATTGACTCTAAATTGGAAATATGATATTATTATATTGTAAACAATAAATAGGAGCGAATCCCCTTGCAACATTATATTATCAAATTCCAAGACGGTTATTATTTTGGTTTTATCGGAGACCAAAGAGTTAAAACCAAAGATTTGAATAAGGCATTTGTTTATATGCCTTATGATTTGGCAGTAGAAAAACTTAATAGTATGAAGAAATATAATCCCTTAATGAAAGATTGCTATATAGTAGATAAATATGAAGAAATGAAACTATATAAGAATAATTAAAAGATGCATTTTA
>JAUZOY010000364.1 GCA_030706235.1 Bacteroidota bacterium
AATATTGTTGGTAAATCAGTAAACTTGACATTTGATAAATTCCAAATGACCAATTTTAATAATACTTATACATCCAGTACTGGTAAAACATACGGTATTTGCATTGACAAGAAAACCTATACAGATGGTGATGGTAGACCAGAAGGTTTAATCTTTACTAACTCACTTGTCTTTGGAGCAAATACAAACTTAAATATTCAATCTGCTTTGTTAACAAAGATTGAAAATGTAATCCTAGATGCTGCAAGTGAAGATTGTGTCATTATTAATGTACCTGACAATGTAACAGTTAAAGGTTGCTATATTGCTATTCTCAACGATAACTATGCGGGAATTAGATTTACTAATGAAGGTGATACAGTTATTAATATTTTAGATAACTGGATTATTGGTTCTTCGACTAGTACAGGAATACAATATGGAATCTATTGTGATCAAATTAATAAACGATATGGTATATCAATACAAAATAATCTAATAGAATTCTTCTCTACAGGAATATTCGGTAATTATGTAAATCAATCGAACATTATAAACAATCATGGTAGACATAATAGAGGTGCATTAATTTACTTACAAAGTGATTGTGCTGATACAAAGGTAGATGGAAATACAACAAATGATAAATATCCTATTTTGAAATTACACCCTACTACATCTGACCAAGTAAAAATTGGGGATAATTTTAGTGGCACAACTAGAACTTCTTATCAAGGGGTAGGAACAATCAAAGCAGGAACAACTATTGCATCTGCTGGTAATGGTTTCTATAAGGAAGAACTGTATTTTCGTGCAGTAACGCTCATTCAACCTGTAGGAAATTTAGGAAATGTTTGGGTAACTCCAGAAACTTTCTATAGTGATGCTACAATTCAATGTTCTGCTGCTCCTTCAACAGATACTAAAGTGTATTACAAAACCATTGCAGTTCCATATTCTGCATTAAATTAATTAGGCCAATGAGATTATTTCTTGTTGGTCTTTTTTGTGAGGTGAAAAAATGGCTAATCTCAAATTTTATAATACTGCTACAAGTCAATGGGAAAATATCCAAACGGATGTAACAGCAAGTTCTTTACCAAGTCATGCTAGTAATCATGAGTCTGGTGGTTCTGATGAAATTGATGTCACACTTTTAAAAAATTATAATGAACAAATTAGTACACCTATTACTAATTTACAAAATACCGCTTCTGGTTTACAAACTACAACTAATTCATTACAAACTGAACAAACTGACCATGAAAATAGAATTAAAACCATTGAAGATGAAAATTTAAATACAAGAGTAACTACACTTGAAACAGCAAAAACAAATGATGAAACTAGATTAACAAATTTAGAAAACAACTCAGTAACTTTTGTCACTCCTACTCTTTTAAATGGTTGGGTTCAGAACTCAAATGATTCAGCCTTTTATTGGAAAGATAAAGACGGAATTGTTCATTTTCAATTAGTCTTAAAAAATGGATACACTAGTTTGAATACAACTATAATGACATTCCCTACTGGTTATCTTCCTGATAGGGAATATTTATTAATTGGATATTGTGAAGGTACAGGAGTAACCGACCATACAGTTGTATATCACGTTTCAAACAGTCCAGGTGCAGGTGAATTAAAATTAATGCGTGATATTGGCGGTAATTCATTGTTAATTCTAAGTGGATCATTCAAGGCGGTACAATAGTATGAAAAAACTTTATCAGATTAATAGTGATGGGTTTTATTTAAATGATGTCCTTTTAGATGATGGTGAAAATATTCCTTCTGATTGTGTTGAAACTGAATTACCTGATGGATTATTTAAACCTCGATATGTCAATGATACTTGGCAAAATGGTATCACACAAGATGATATTAATACATTGTTAGGAATAACATTAGACAGTGTAAAACAAACAAAAATTAATGAACTTTCTGCTATTAATAATTCAAATATCACCTTTACTTCTAATGCTCTAGGAACTGTTCATACTTATCTTGCAGATGATTCAGCAATGGGTAAATTCAATGCGGAATATGCTTTTGTTAATAGTGATA
>JAUZOY010000365.1 GCA_030706235.1 Bacteroidota bacterium
ATTATGTTTTTGGCATCCTTTACCAAATTTATCTGAAATTTATATATGTAGCCTTCCTGTAATTTGATATTCATATTAATAAGATTATCAAAAAGTCCGCAAGCATAATTTTGATAACATTCAGTATCTGATTCTTGTAGCTTAGAGTGGACCTGAACCATATACACATCGGAAGAAAGTGCAGCCTCTTTCAAAAAAGATGCAACTTTGAGGTTCGAATACGAACTGCACTCTTCTAATTTAGGAAATAGATTAACAAGGAACACTTTCTGCTGTCCCATGGTATAGGACTCAGAGTCATCTTTATAACAACTTGCAAATAATGTGATTGCTGCAAATAGGAATAATAGTTTTTTCACAATGAGTCCTCTAAATTAATCATATGGATATATTTGATGTGTTAATGAATTGCATCGTTTAAGAATAAATGAATTCAATAATATTTCAAATTTACAAAAATATCAGATCATCAGATGAATGTGTCAATAAAATTGACAGACAGGTTTTCCAATGTATGACAGGAGTGACATGATTGTATTTAGTTAATATAAAAATGAGACCTGTTTTGGTAAAAAGAGTATGAGTTTATATAGAATCTTAGCTCTTCAATGATTTTATTTTGGCGAAGATTTATATAGCAGGTCATTTGTAAAAAACTCCTGTTGGAAAATATTAATCCAACAGGAGTTTTAGGATTGTAACAAAATATGCGTTGCGATTTATTCTGATAAAATTAATTCACTTCCTTTGAATGGTATTTCAATTAATCTGTTTCAGTGTCGAATTGCATCACATCAATGTTTTCACTTACATAGGAATATGATCTTTGGAGTCATGATGATTTTCTCGTAAAATTGAGCTCCTCATATATGTTCTTAATAAATTAAAATTATACATCCTTGCTGCCAATTGTCTTTTTTCTCAGCAGCTCATTTCACCTGCATTTTTCTTAGCTGAAAGTAGATTATAAGCACCTTTTATGACTACCTGGGTGTTTTGAATGTCAAAGCCTGCAGGTAGTGTTACTTCTGTATAACCATCATCAGTAATGCCTTTCTTGACTTCAACGATCCGATATTCCGTGAAAGGTTTTCCATTCTCCTTTTTGTTCTTATTGAAAACAAAGATGTAATCTTTATCATCGAAGCTAACTATTGCGTCTGATGGTAGGGCTGTTACTTTCTGAGTCGTGGCTTCTATGGTTGCATTTACATACATTCCGGGCATTACTTTATTCGTGGCGCTGGTGACATTGGCATAAACTTTATAAGTCTTGTCAGTGTTAATGGATTTACTCGTCTGATAAATAACCGCATCAAGTTGATTGGTTATATCGTCTGCATAAAAATGAATCTTTTGCCCGATGGCTACTTTCTCTGCATCTTTCTCGAACAAGGTCAGTTCCAGGAAAAGCTTGTTGCTGTTTACAATCTCAAATAGAACATCGGTAGGAGAGACATATTTCCCAATGTTTACATTAACAGTTTTAATGAAGCCATTGATGGGGGAAACTACAGCTACCGAACTTCGAATTCTTTCTGCACGAAGACTGGACGGGGTAATTCCAATAAGCCTAAGTTTCTGACCTAATGCGATAACCTGAGCCTTCAGACTTTTGTAATTTGAGATAACCTGTTGAACGCTCTTCTGAGAATAAACATCATTTTTATAAAGTTCGGAGTAACGACGATATTCTGCTTCGGCAAATTCAAGTTTACTTTTTGCATCCAGGTAATTCTGTTGGATGTCAATAAATTCCTGATTCTGAAGAATTGCCAGTATTTGACCTTTGCGAACTGCATTCCCGGTGATTTGAGAAGTGCTCTTAACAAATCCCCCCATGGGAGTACAGACAGTGGCAAGGTTTTGTGGCATTACCGCAACAACTCCGTTGGCTTTAAGGGTACCGTTTAAAGAGCGCATTTCAACGGTTCCGGTTTCAATATTGGCAAGTTTGATTTGGTCTGCCCTCATTTCCACAATATCTTCGGGTAGAATCTCTGTTTCCTGTTCTTTATCTTCTGCCTTATTTTTCTCTTTA
>JAUZOY010000366.1 GCA_030706235.1 Bacteroidota bacterium
ACCACTATTTTACATTGTGCAATAACTTTGTGTAATAATACACACTATTACACACTAATGGGTAATAGAATCCAATTGCGACCTAAATTAAAGATTTTACAAACTTTCTAATTCTCGGTGCAATTATCGAATGCCCTGCGTTATTAGGATGTACACCATCAGAATTGTATGCCAATGATTTAAAAGTTGCATCATTAGGTCTTAACAAGCTGTTATGGAATAAATCCAAACATGGTATTCCACGATAATTACATATCTGAACGATAGCAGCACTTATTTGTGACATTTGTGTGCTAGTCCCATCTGACGGTTGAGCATTTTGCCAAGGGCCGGGAGTTATTATCCCAAATTTAATCGTGGGTATAACTGCTAATAAATTATCTATTGTTTTATTTATACATCCGCACAACGTATTAGTACCGGTGTCTGTATAAGTGCCTAACTGACCACTTGTTACATAACTGCTATCGTTGCCACTTCCCATAATAGTTACAACCTCAGTATCGGTTGGTATTGAGGAAATGCGTTGATAATAGGCTGTATTACTGCCTTCAGTAGCCTTAAAACCTGTACCGCTAACTCCCATATTATAAACTGTGAAACCTAATTGCTGACTGATTAAATCATGATATTTTATTGTTGCATTTGAATTTTTTTCCGTCCAACTATCACCAATAACAGCCCATTTATTTCCTAGATTCGTGGAAATAGTATAGGAATTAACTTTTTCAACAACTGTTGTTCTTATATTTTTAGAGTTCAAGACAAGTTTGCATCCATCATAAGGAACCTCAATTATTAAGTTTGTAGTATACGTTTCTGATGAATCATCAGCTGAAGGAGCGAATGTATTTACTGTGCCATCGGGATTAACCAACACATATGGTTTTATTGCAAAATATGACATACCACTAATACGATATTTATCACCTTTTTTCGGTGTTAAAATTGCATAACTATAACCTGCATATGTTGTAAGCACATTTGCTTTACTTATATAACTACCATCTGTAAAAGTTACTGGAATAGTTGAAAAATTATCGCCAAACATATTTTTTAATGTATCGCTCAAGTCAATTCTACTTATTTTCTTTGATGTAAAATTTAAATCAATATTTGACAATATTTTAGCTGTTGGTAGAGCATAAGTCGTATTCAAAATATTAAAATACACATTAACAGCATTATCGGGCAATGTTAGTACAACATTTGTATTTTGAGTATCACCCGCTGAACCTGGCTGAACAGTTGGATATGTTTGAATTAAACTATTATTTAAATCTGTTACAACAAGGAGTGGTGTCCATTGTGAATTTCTTCCACTGAAAATAATTTTATCTCCACCATTTACGGTAAATTTGCAATAACCTTGTCCTGATGATGCCACTAGAGTTCCATTATAATTTGCTACGGTTCCCATAATAAAATTTGCTAAAGGCATGTTTAAATCAATATATCCACTTTCCACAAATAATGGTTGTATTAAATTGTCTAATTTTTGTTTTCTAATTATGCCATTTGATATACCCATACTCTGATACGTCCCACCCGCTGTCCATGCAGTTCCATTCCACCAATACCATTTACCATCAGCTGTATTCACATATACCCCCGAGGCTCCCGTAGGAAAGGCTGTTTGTAATGCTGAAAGTGTAGGATATACTCCCTTTGGTGTAGCACTGCCAATATTTGCGATTGCGGTCGTATTGGCGTTTACTTTGGGCGTAATAGCGGACAATTGCGAATTAGTATCATTTTTAAAATTCTCTAATTCAGCATTATAATTTCCAGTGCATATCCAAAAATCTTCATTTGTAATGTCGATACCTTTAGGAACAAACTGACTTGATGTATAAGAAGAGTAATTGTATGTAACAACTGATAGAGCATCATATTCAGTATTTAGAGTATTGTCCCAATCACCTAATATTTTAGGAACATATCTATTGAGAATAACTTTTTTCTTCATATTTCACCTCCTAAAACTCTAGTATTAAATGTCCATCAACATCAGTACTAAAATCAAT
>JAUZOY010000367.1 GCA_030706235.1 Bacteroidota bacterium
TAGCTTTCGAGCACAGGATGTCCTCAGACTGTCGGTACACCTGTCTTCTGCGCTGGAGCAAATGAATGATTTTACTGCATGCATTCTCCATAATATTGAAAGCACGATTTGCATTATTTTATGGAGCTTTCAAAACGACATTTTAAATTTGTATTTGTATAATTAGGCTTGTATTTATTGAATTACGATTTGCTACATTATACCATATCAGTAACGTTTTATGCATGCTGCATACCGAGCCATGATTTATAAATTAATAATACAAATTCCATGAATTTTAAAAAATACAGAAAGCGAGTGTGGAGCCGATGGCAAAGAGAAAATCATTAATAACAATTAGTTTAGCCGTATTTATAACGTTTTGTATCCTGACTACTATTTATCTAATCAGCATAAATGCTAAAAGGAATGATAGTATAGCATCTAATTCTGAAAATAATAATATTGGCACTAATTTAAAAGAAACTAAATTGACATTTTACTTTGAAGCGCAAGAACAAAGTATTAAAGAAATACTTAATCAGGTTGAAAGCAAGGCAAACTTAAATGCCAAGCTGGATTTTAAATTTATAACAGAAGATACAGTAGGTTATTTGAGTGAAATTAAGAATATAATCGCTTCTGGACAGCCATGTGATGCATTTTATTACTCAGCCCAATTTTCTGAAGATTTAAGATCGCTGGTGAATGATAAAATTGCAAAGGATATATCTAAAGCTTTTCCGCAATACGCACCTGACTACTATAATAAATTAAGTAAACAGGAAAAGTCATTAATATCTGTTGATGGTAAAATATATGCAGTACCTAATCGGATGCCGTCTACACAAATGCGTTGTGCGTTTGTTCGTGAAGATTTAATGAAAAAGTATAATATACCTGACATCAAAAGTTACGACGATTACGAAATATTCCTTAAAACCATTAAACAATATGAAAATGATATTATACCTATGACATATGCCGATTCAAGTATAGGTTTGTTTGCAGAAGCTAATGGCTACGTTATTCTTAACTATAGACAGGGGCTTGTATATAAGTGGAATGACCCTGATATGAAGCTTTTAGCATGGGAACAGACGCCCGAGTTTAAAAAGGGGATTGAAACGATAAGCAGTTGGTTTGCAAAGGGGTATTTGGCTAAAGATTGTCCTACAGTTCAAATAGATCAAAATGTATTGTTATCAGGTAAATGGGCATCTGCAATATCTGTTTTTGGAAGTGATATTGAATATTTTAATTATTCATTAGTAAATAAGAATACAGATTGGAAATATAAGGAGTGCTTATTATATCCCGATGAAATTTCTGCAAGGACTCCTCAAATAAATAATTATATGGTTATTAGTGAATCAAGCAATAATGCTGAAAGAGCTCTGATGTTTGTAGAATGGCTTCAAGCTGATCAAGAAAACTATGATTCGCTGATGTATGGTATAAAGGATAAAAACTATGCATTGGTTAATGATTGTATAAAGCTGCCGGAGAATATTTCTCAAAATGAATCATATACCTCATGGGTATGGCGTGCACCCTTTATGAACATTGATTATGAACGTGCAAATGTATCTGAACCAGTTGATATAATAAAAAATTATTATAATACATTAAAAGAAAAAACAAAATACCCGCCACACACCGGGTTTATACCTAATTATTCAGTTGTTGATGACATTGCTGATTACAGAAAATTATCCTACAATTCGCTTGAACAAAAAATATATAATGGAACCTTTTTGCCGGAGGATGTAGAAATATATATCAATGATCAGAAAGCTAAAGGCGCTGATAATTTAGTTGCAGAGATTCAAAAACAGCTTGATAAATGGAAATCGGAAAAGTAAAAGTTTTTATTTTAGTATATCGATTGCATTGTTTTGATTAAAGTATTTGTTTATAACGAGACGTAAGTTATCTCCCACTTCTATAAGTGGCAGGTACCGATTTGATTTTCAGGCGGCAGAATTTATTAATTGCTCCATCGTGGAA
>JAUZOY010000368.1 GCA_030706235.1 Bacteroidota bacterium
CTAATACTTTTCCGTCTTTAACTACATATAAAGTATCATTTGAAGGATTATAATTACTTATTCCTATGTATATCCAATAAACGGGTGCTGATAAAGTGACAGTATTTTTTAGTACATTTAATTTTGTATCAATTTTTATTTCTTCCCATTGGCCAGTTGTATTATTATATAAATTCAAGTTAGACAATGATCATTCACCTCCTATCATTATGGTTGCCACCAAATTACACTTGTATCAGTAGGGGCAGTATCAGACTGTACAACTTTAGCTGTTGTATTTCCTGAAGGAATATCTACCCAAAGAAGATTTGTATTTGATGGAGGATTTTGACTAACTGATATTCTAAATCCATCACTATCCATTGAATTACCAATATCAACCCAGGTTGAACCGTCATATCTATAGCGAATTCCTGTGTCTTTAGCTACAGTTGTCCAGCCTAAACTTGGAGTAGGGTAGGTAGTAGCAATTGCTGAAAACGTCGCGACAGATGGTTTATAGATTAGTAATTGTTGATTAAGTAAAGTTTGATAATTTGAAGTTGCATTTGTTGCATTTAAAGTTGCTTGATTAGCATTATTAATGGAGTTAGATATTTCGGTAATTTTTTCATTTCCTGTAGCAACTACTGTATCTAAAGTATCAATAGTTCCATTTCCATTATTTTGTGTATATACTCTTGAAGCAGGGAAAAAATGAGTTCCTGTACCAGTATATGAAATTTCAAACTTAGAACCTTCTTGTGAAGGATTAAATGTCATTACACCTTGTACATAATCCACAATGTATTGAGTATCACTTGGAATTCCATTCTCAATTTCACTAAAAGTTGCACTAGTGCTAGTAGAAGTTGGGGAAGTATTTGAAAAAGTACCTCCATCAACTGTATCTGTTACAGTTCCATTCCCAGATACCACTTGTTCAATTATTTGAACTCGATTTTTTTTATAAGGTATTTCCGTCAATAATGCTTGGCCATTAATTACGCTGACCAATTCTTTAATTTCTAAATAAGGAAAATTCTTCCCATCACGTTTTAATGTGATTATTGGATCTGGGAAAGATTGATCAAAAGCCATTTAATCACATCCTTTTATTAATATATTTTATAAATAAGCCTCAAAATAGTATACGAAATTTTGAACATTCCCATATAAATTACTATCCGTGGAAATAGTAAATCCGTTATCAATTATTTTCCCAAACGCAGGAGAAGGGGTGTAATCAGTCATTCCCACCAAACTTATTAATGAGTTATTAACAAATTGCTTATAACCACCATTTCTTGAAGTTATATACAATGAAACGTCAAAAGTGTTTGTAGTATAAACTTTTATTAATCTTGGAGTAAATGGCAAAGTTATTGTCCTTCCTTGCGTTCCATCTCCTGTGTAATTACCAAAGATAATACTATTAGGTAATACTGAATAATTAACTTTTCCACTACTGTTTAATGAAGCAACTCCTGAAATATTTCCCGTATCATCCCGCACAACTAACGTTGAGGGGGTAGCAGTAGTATCAGGATAATATCCAGATACAGATGACGCAGCACCTACATTTGCATCTTCCCATCCAGTACTTGTATATATTTTTCTTGTGTTTGTAGTTGTATCTGTCCATATATCATTTAATTGAGGTAAAGTAGGCTCTTTATTGTCAACGGTGTACATGACTCCATTTATTCTACCTTGAACATTTACCATTTCTTCAGGTAAGTAAGGATAACAAATTGTTAATGTTACAATATTTGATAATAAAATTCCACTTGACTCAATATCATTGTCAACTCTTCTGTATGCTTGAACACCAATATAATAATATTTATTTGCTGTCACTGAAGGTATTGTTAATTTTCTTACATCAGCAGAAGGATTAATGATGGACTCATTATTTCCTATCTGACCTAAAGTTACCATTTCTTTTGTATCACTTGCATATAAATAAACATTAAAACCATCAATATTATAAATATTCTGTGTAGTATC
>JAUZOY010000369.1 GCA_030706235.1 Bacteroidota bacterium
AAAAGGGGCTGTATCAAAACGAGTTTGATACTAGCCGTCAAAAAAGAGGATTCATAAATTGAATCCTCTTTTTTAGCGCATAATATTAATATGAAAAAACACAATATTATGCCTATTCATCAAATAGGTTTCCCAATAAGTTTTGAAAATATTATACCTAATGATGATTCAGTAAGAATGCTTTATGATGTTATGGAGGGATTAGATTATACAGAATTAAATAGAACTTACTCTACTATTGGTAGAAATCCAGCAGTCTTACCTGAAACCATGTTTGCAGTTATAGTTTATGGATATATGGAAGGAGTATATTCAAGCCGTGCCCTTGAAAAGGCATGTAAAAGAGATATTAATTTTAAATGGCTTTTACAAGGGCAACAGCCACCAGAACATAATTCAATAGCTAGATTTAGAAGTGAACGATTAACTACTTGTATTGAAAATTTATTTAATCAATTTATAAAAAAACTTGGAGAACTTAATGAAATACAATTCAAAAATATATTTATTGATGGAACAAAAATCGAAGCATCCGCAAATCGATATACTTTTGTATGGAAAAAGGCTACCGATAAATTTGAAGCTAAATTGCAAAAGAAAATAAAAGAAAGTTTAATAAAAATGAATCATGATTTAAAACTCTGCCTTATTATTACTGATGATAAACTATTGGTTGAAGATGTTAAGTATATTTTAGATAGTATTTATATTATGATAAAAAATAATAATCTTAAATTTGTTTATGGAAAAGGCAAAAGAAAAAATAATCTTCAAAAATATACTGAACTACTTAATGAATTCATTGAGAAACAAAGTAAATATGATGAATATAATAGCATTTTCAATGGACGGAATAGTTTTTCAAAAACTGATCATGACGCTACTTTCATGCATATGAAAGAAGATCATATGAAAAATGGGCAACTAAAACCAGCATATAATGTTCAAATAGGGGTAGAAGGTGAATATATAGTAGGAATAGATATTTCGAGTGAAAGATCTGATCAACTTACTTTTATACCATTTTTAGATAAATTGGAAAAGAATTTAAATAAAAAATATGATTCCGTAACTGCTGACGCAGGGTACGAAAGTGAAGAAAATTATGATTATCTTGAATCTAAAAAACAAGAAGCTTTTATTAAACCTTCAACTTATGAAAAATCAAAAACAAAGAAATTTAAGAGTGATATTAGCAAGAAAGAGAATATGTCTTATAATGCAGATGAAGACTACTATATTTGCGCAGCAGGAAATAAAATGCTTTTAAAAGGAACAACAAAGAAAAAAAGTAAATCTGGATATCAATCTATTGTAAGTATTTATGAATGTGAAAAATGTCATGGTTGTAAATATAAAGATAAGTGTACTAAAGCTAAAGGTAATAAGCAAATATATGTAGCTAAAAATTTTGTGCGTTTAAGAAAGAAATCTCTTGAAAATATAACTACTCCTAATGGAATACTTTTAAGAATGAATAGATCAATTCAAGTCGAAGGAGCATTTGGCGTCATTAAACAAGATTATAGTTTTAGAAGATTTTTTATGCGTGGAAATATTAAGGTGAGAACTGAATTTTTACTAATGGCATTTGGCTATAATGTAAATAAATTACACAATAAAACTCTTCAAAAGCGTAATGGCAAACTGCTTCATGAGAAGCAAGTTTCTTAATTAAAACAATATAACCATATAATGGATAAATGTTATTTACCCTATTTTTATTGTGCTTAAAAATAAATTATTTACCAATAACTACATAAAATTTTATGAATAAATAATATAACTATATAAAAAGGCTGCATCAATATTGAGTTAAAAAAACTCAATCTGATACAGCCTCTTTTATTTTATCTACATAATATATCTCATATATTAGCATTTATTTAATTTTTCTGCAAAACAAAACTGTTTTACTTCTTTTCCATATGATTATT